>JAJRQE010000167.1 GCA_024280415.1 Spirochaetota bacterium
AGCGTATCAGAAACTTATTAGCCAAATCGACAAGTACTCCGAATTGCTTTTCTGTGATCCCATTGTTGTAGAAACAAAGGCAGGTGAAATCATCATTCAACCTCAGAGAACCAACAATTTACTGGAGCAGTTTTTCAGAACACTTATGCGTACATATCGAAAAAAGAATGGTTTCCAGGCTGTGGCAAGAATCCTGAAGGCAATGCTAAAAGATACCCCTCTGGTCATGAACCTAAGAAATAAAGATTTTATGGAGGTTCTTCTTGATGGTAAGAATAATCTTGCTGAGCGGTTTGCAGATATTGATTCAGAAATTGTTCGAGAACAGTTGAGAAAATCAACAGGAATTGAATACCCTGTTTCTGCAAAACTGAAGAAAATAATTGGCACCCCAATGTTCCCGGAAACCCTTAGACTTCTTATAGGCAAGAAGGCCTCTTAGAAATTGATTTAAGGAGATGTCTTTTCTCAGCCTGATAATCGACACTTTGGTTTACACTTCATATGGAACAAATCCACTATTCTTGTTCAGAATCCAACCGTTTGTTGTTTCCATAGAAATTACTTGGTAATAGTATAGATCCAGATCTTCTTTATGTCCGATTTTGTGATGATATTATTATAATGCATACTAAGGAAGAATTATGTAATATTAGCTTCAAAAAATATGTCCAGGCGCTAGGAAAATTAAAGCTCTTTCCTTATCCTCCTAGATTGGAAGAAAACAAATATTCCAGGACGTGGTGGAAGAATAAAAAAACAAAGGAGTGCTATTCCTGGGAAGAAGGAAAAGTTCCATGGGTAGGGTTTGTAGGTTATGAGATAAATAGACAGGGTGATGTAAGAGTCAGAAAAAGTTCAATAAACAAAGAGATTAGAAAACAGAGGGAATGGATCTCTAAAATAAGAAATAATTTGAAACATAGTAACCAGAAGGAACCATTAGAAAAAATAGAAAAAGTTGCTCGTGGTAAACTAATAGGTATGTCAGTAGGCAGGCCCAAGATTTATAACTATTCAGAAATTGATCATGATATGTGCTGGGTTAATGGTTTCAAACTTCTTAATGATGATTTTCATGTACGAATGCAATTAAAACGATTAGATCGATCTCGGAATATAGAATTGATGAGAATAAAACGACTTATTGGAAATGATACAAATGAAGACGAGGGTGCTGGTAAAGATGACACTACGGGATCCTATATCAGACAAATTGAAGAGCATTTTGGAAAGCCCTATAGCTATTATTATCATGCTCTAAGAAAAAATAAAAAGCCTTGAACTTGAATAATGTGTAGCTTCTATTATTCTACAGTTTTGTCACTGTACAGCCTGCATAAATTGCTCATGTCCCATACAAAACTTGCTCTAACTCTTTTACCATCTGTTTCCTGATACCCGCCTTCAGCTGGTCCAGATTATACATCTTCCACTTAACAGCAGGAAGTTCCTTGATATGGGATACAGAGAAGTATGACCAGTCAGGTTCTCCAGCCTTAAATCTTATAAGAAAGTCTCTATCCTTGTCATTAAGACGCAAACTAATCTCTTTAACCAGCAGCTCCCGGGCTCTTTCCAATTCTCCAATACTTACCGGATCAGTGGTCATCCCTTCAAAATCTATGTTGTACATATCTGTTATGTCCTTATAATTCGGATTAAGGATCTCAAGGATTCTCCGGTTATGGGAAATAAGATATACAATGAAAGATTCTTTTAACCAAGGTGTTATGCCTTCATTTTCCAGAAGGTATTTAATATCAAATAGATCTCTGGGATGCTGTCTGTCCAGTGCAGCAACAATCTTCCCTGCAAACAGATCTTCGAAGGATACAACTGGAACCTCTGCAAATCCAAATATACTCTCAGGTACGGTCGATATTCTACGGAGAGATGTAGGAAAAACAGTACCGCGAAGGACAGGTGAGACTTCCACTTTTATAATAGTTCGCTCCCATTCAATAAGGATTCTGACAATCGTTTCGCTTTGATTAAGAAATGAATATTGAATCTTCACATCTGGAAGAATGCCTTTAATACCGAATGCTATTCGTTTCATTTCCAGAGTGATTTCACTTAAACTGCCTGTTCTATCTTTAATAGGCAGATAAACCAGATCGATATCAACAGATAAGCGCGGCATTTCCCGGTAGAACAAGTTGATAGCAGTACCGCCTTTTAATGCAAAGCATGAAGACTGCCCAACTATAGGCAACACCCGGACAAGTAATGATACCTGTCTAAAATAGGGGCTCTGTCTGTTCATTCACCATTTCCTTTGGAATTGTTATCAGATAATCCTTATCCAGAATTCCATCTTTCACTATCTGACGTTTACCCTTACCAAGATCAATTTTATTTATATCAAGCTTTTTAAACCAGGGAAAATCATGACGCTTAGCAAGCCAGAGGAATAATCTTTTGGCCTTTACCTGCCGGCATTGCTCCATCATTTCCTGCACTAGGACAGGACGTAAATTTGCCGCCCCTTCAAATAGCGTATCAGCTTGCTGAATTTCTGTAGCTGAATCTACAGTACTTAATAATTCCAGGAAAGCCCGTTCCGGCACCGAATACCGCACGGGCCAATCCCATGTCCCAAAAGGTATCTCTTCTAATCCTGCTGTTCTGTCAAATGAGAATGGATTCCGTAATACCTGTTGAAGTTTTTCTTTTATTTCGATTTGAAATGTCCACCTGGGCAGCTTTTTATCACAATATAGGGATATCACCTTAGCTCCAGACAATTCCAGGTAATGAGTATATCCATGGAAATTCAGAGCTGTCATATGACCTACATGAACAGAATACCCCAATGAGCTTAGGGAGTAGACAACATTCTGCCACTTAAGGGGAGGTCCCGGCTTTCTATACACACCCCTGTTTACAGCTTTAAGAGTTTTTGATCGCATATAATAGTCGATGGATGTTCTGTCAAACCCATTCTCATTTAACCATCGGCGGTCAACAAGAACACCCTCATTAAGTATCTGTCCTATAGCCTTCATTTAAGTTTACCTATACCCATATTTGCATACTTATACTATGCATAATAAACCACAAATAAACCGATGTCAAGTTTATCATTCAGTCAATTTGCATACCTATTCTCTGCAAATAGAGGCCTGCTTAAACCAATGTACTGTAGGTTTCCCAACGTCTCTCAAGCTTATCCGCTTCATCTTCCCTAAGAACCTGATCAGTTTTAAGTATTCCTTCAGGAATGGCATTGTTCCGAAGCAGCTTTGTAGTAGCAGAATTAGCCCGCTGATCCTGCTCAATCTCCTGGGAAAGTGATATTAAAGGCGTAACACCCCATAACTCATTCCAGGGATTCCATTCCTTAAAATGGATAATCTCATCAGGAAGGATGCATACCCGAGCAGTAAGCGAAGCGCACGACCAGGGAAGAATGGGAACTTCGCCCTTATTAGTAGAGTAGAACCACCACCGAACCACACCATTTTCAGCCCAGGCCCCGCATCTTCCGGGGATTAAGAACAAATATTTGCGCAGGTATTCCTGCTTTGTAATTATCACCAAAGAACCAGAAGGCCTCTCCCTCAAAAAACCACAAGGCAGAAGTAACTTTCCAAAGATCAAAGCGGTTCATAACAGGATTAACATCCGGTAAAGTTCAAACACCGGCTCTGAAGTAACTCACCATCCCTGGTAATCCAGAAAGAGGCTCTCCCTGATCACTCTCCCAATGTTTTCATCAATATGCTTACTTCAATATTTGACGCTTACAGAACTCTTAATTTATCCAGCTCTATCTGTAATTCAGAGGGAATTGGAACCTGTCTGGAATCTCTGGTCTTTGTGGGTATAAGCCCATATTTACTGCTGGTTTGAAACAAGAATATATCCATTAAAAAGGACTTCATCCCTAACAGCACGAACCTCACTTACCCGCATTCCTGTACATGCAGAAAGAAGATTTGCTAAATAGTAAATCTTCCTCACCCATATTTTTTCAATAGATTTTTTATCAAAAATATGACCAACCTCAGATATACTAAGAATATCTCTAACCCGAGGAGTTTCCTTCA
>JAJRQE010000168.1 GCA_024280415.1 Spirochaetota bacterium
ATTTTGCTCGGATTAGAAGTTATCTCTCAACTGCGAGAAAACAGAACAGGAATATTCTTGATTCTATTATTTCTGCTGTTAAGGGAAACCCCTTTACCCCTTCCATTACCTCTTAAGATTGGAAAGTACCTGAATAGTTACTATATTTTTAGAAACCCTATATTTTACATTTCCCACTGTAAGTATATACATATTGGAACTTAAAGAATCAAAATTATCTATAAAAAAAATTTTGTATTTCAGTTTCTTATCCATATTAAGATAATAGCTCTCCTAGATTAATCGAAAAAAAGAACCAGCCAGGAATGTTCTGTTTTATTTTATTAATGTTTATTGCAAAATTTAAACGGAGTATAGTATTAATTTTTTCAGGAAATAAAACTATACCTACACCTACTATATACTTTATTTCAATTGGATCAAAATTATTATCCCAATATGTTGCATACCCTATATCTATAAAAAATGGTAGATACACATCAATATTAGCAGACCATGGAATATTAAATAAAAATTGTTTGTATTCCATGTTCACTAGAAATCCATAGTTACCTTGTACTTCACCTATATTTATACCTCTAATATCTCTATGAGAGTAAAATTGATATTCGTAATTATTATTCATAAACATCTTTATTCTATATCCTAATAAACTTTTGTTTATTAAAGATATTTTTGAATTATCGAATGGATTACCAAACCACTTATTTTCTATTCCTATATTCATCAAGTTATTTTTATAATAAAAAGGACTGATACCTGCCCAAACCGATGTACGCATACCTTGTTTTATATATCCATTATGATAGATCTTTCCAATATATACACCAATTCCTGTAAGCCAAAACAATTCATTTTCTGTTGGTTCTGATATCTCATTTTTCTCAACATCTTTTCCAATATAAAATATTTCACTATATATGTTAGGTATTATATTTTTCTGTATACTCAAATTATAAGCCAATTCAGAATAATTATGCACCTTATAATTCTGTGATTGATAAACAATTTGTCCTTCTTGATCAATACTTTCATTGCTATATTTAAAATCTTTATAATATTTGTAAAGGAAACTTGTAGTAAAACTCATTAATTTACAGTTAAATATTTTATTATCAGAATATTGTAAATTTATATAAGAATCGTACTTATTATATTTACCTCCTATTCCTAATTTTTTATTATAGCCAAATAAATTATTATCTGATAAAGAAGCAGTGAAACTTATACCGCTAAAATTATCATACCCAGGGAAAACAATGGGGAAAAATGTCCATCTATCCTGTGCATATATAATTATTTCCCATTTTCCTCTGACTTCTTTATATGAAATAATAATATCACTTAGTATCTGTAAATCGTAAAGAAATTTATTACTTTTCTTAATAGCATTATTTAGTTCATCCTTATTAAAATATTCTCCTTTATTAAAAGCCAGCTCATTAAGAATAACAATATCTTTTGTCCTTTTAGTTCCTTCTATTAAAACAGATTCAATAATCAGCCTGTTTTCTGCGTATATCATAAAACTTATAGTCAATGTATAAACAGCAATAAATAAATATTGTTTTTTATTCATTTTCTTTCAACCTCTCCAGCATAAATATAATTATATTTTTCATCATGGTATTTAAGTATTATATCTTTATCAGTTTGTATCCAGATAGTCATTTTTTTTGGCATTGACAAAAAAAATATACCTATTCTTTGTAACAGATTCAAATCAAAATTATAATCAATTCTAAATGCAGAAAAAATCCCATTAGCAGTTTCGAGTTTCTCTTCTTTAATATCAGTGATAATCATTTTCAAATAACGCAGTTTATCACCATAGAGTGCTACTAAGATGCTTTTACCTATTACTTCATTAAATTTTCTTTCTCTTAATTTTTTTAAATACAAAGCTGTACGGTCATTATAGAAGAAAGTCTCAAGAAAAAATGTAGAATAAATATCTGCTTCCTGACGGTTTTGACTTATATTTATTATTGTACTTACATAATCTTTATCTATTTTATGTATATAAACAAAAATCTTATCATCAGTAAATTGATGTATTCTTTCTGTTAGAACTGGATCATCCGTATATTCCTTTGGATATAACAATGCAATATCCGTGTTTTTGCCTATATATAAAAATTTGATTTCATCTGGATTCCCCTTACTGTCACCATTAAAAATAAAAAATTCCTGTCTTACTTCCTTGTTGTTTTTTAGTACCAGAACTCTTGTATATTTAATAAATAGTAACGAAGTATTTTGATCAATTTCTTTTTCCACATATATATCATTAAGGTATGGATGACCCCTATCTACAAGAGGCCGTCCGTCTCTTCTTTCCAGATTATATTTAATCGTATTTGTAAATACTTCTAAAGGAAACAATAAAATCATTAAATTAAACAATAATAATATATAAAACCTTTTCATTTTTTATGTTCCTTTAAAATCATCTGACATGTATGTTTTATATATATGTCAAAATATACTGGAAAATTATTACAAACAGATCTATTGATATCTTTATATTTAGCAATACTATACGCAGGGCAAAATCCTCCAGAGCACAACAATGCATATTTACATTCTTTACATTCATCAATAGTATAATCCTCTATGAGGACTAAGCATCATCTTTATAATTAAGAGTTTTAATTTAGTATCTTTTATATTTTTTAGTATATCCATTATTTTATTTGGATTAAGATCATATACATCTTTACCGACACAACTCAAACCATCAAAATCTATTGAATAGATAAGGGAAAAATATATTAATATTTTATCATTATCTGTCCAATCTTTCTGTTTATAAAAGTTATATAATTCTTCTATATATTTATAGTTCAATTTACCAACATTCGTGCGTAAAAATATTTTCAATATTATTTTACTCTCTAATATTTTATCGATATTTTTTATGATAGCAGAAAAAGTTCCTTTATTTTTTTTATTACCAATCAATCGTCTTGTCTTGTTGTGTATCTCAGATGGTCCATCTATTGTTATTTGTATACTTAATTCAATCCCATTATCTGATATCTTTTTTAGGATAGGTAAATATTTATTTATTGTGTATCCATTTGTTGTTATATTGATATTTATTTTTTTATTTATCTTTATTAATTCATCTGTTAAAAAAGCTATTATATGTTTATTTTGAGTTAATAATGGTTCTCCACCGAAAAATCTTATACTATATGAAATATAATCTGTGTTATTTATATAATTAATTATTTTAGAAATATTGTCCTTAGTAATAACCTTTTCTTTATTATTAATAAATTGTTTTTTTGTTTCCTTAGATGCTTTATTACCCCAAAAAAAACAATATGGGCAATTAAAATTACAATCATAAGTTATTGGTATAACAATTACTGATTTTCCAGTTTGAATATCATACAATTTCTTCCCTGTATTCAATAATTTTTCTTTCTCTTCCACAATTGTTAAAGATGTTAAATAACCTCTTTTGGTTAGATAAGTTTCTATTTCTTTATTTTGCTCGAAATAATCTGTTTTATTCTCTTTCAGAGCTTCAATAAAATCTTTGTTAATTATATCCATAGCCCCATTTACACCATTAACAACTACCCCATATATATAATTTATATCTGAATAAATATTATAGTATGAACTATTATATCGTATATTTTCATTAATTTTCAATTGCTAACGCTCCATTTGTAAATATGTAAATATATTTTTTAGACTTTTTTTCTTTTACTTTGAATAATGGGGATCCAATAGGTATTTCATTATTTGACAACCACATACCAGTGATTCTGAAAGGGTAAAAATTATATGGAGCCTTATATATATAGTTTTCGGTGATTTTAAAGATATCTTTTATTATTAAATTTATATTTTCATTAATATCATAATTCGTGATATATAAATCATCTTCTTTAAATTTCATTTTAAAATCCATATATACTCCTTTTACTGGCTTATTAATAGTTTTTAGTAACTTAATAAATATTTCAGGTATTTGGAGCTTGCAATT
Source organism: Spirochaetota bacterium (assembly GCA_024280415.1). Lineage (GTDB taxonomy): Bacteria > Spirochaetota > Spirochaetia > B11-G9 > B11-G9 > JAJRQE01. Next base: position 4,007 of record JAJRQE010000168.1, read on the forward strand.
CAGAAAATTAATATTTACACTATTTAATTGTTCCCTATTTATATTTACAGATGGGTTAACTGCTACAAGAAAAACATTTAGCGAAATATCATCTTTTAAACATTTTAGAAGCATCATTAAAGATTTACAAAAATATATTGATCCATCTTTATTTTTTGACTTATTATTAATAAGTAATAGACTTTTTAGATCGTAAATTACTGGATTTACACTGCTCTTAATTCTTCTAATCTTTTTAACATAATCATATATTTTTACATTCGTTAAAAAGACAATTTTTTTCCCCTTTTGCATAAGAAAAAAAGCAAATAAAAACAACCCTAATCTACTACCCCGCAAAGGTGAAAAAAGAAATAAATATTCATCATTTTGAGAATACAACTTATCTTCTAATATTTGTCTGTTTATAAATATCAATGGTCTCATAATAAAATTGTATGTAAAACGAGTATATCTAAGAAGAAACAATATTCATATATTATCAAGTGCCATGTTCTTTTCCATTTTTTTAGCAAAAAACATTAATTTCTTATAAGAATATAACTTAATTAAATCCGTTCTCGACATAAGCGAAAGTATTTTAATGTTCTGTATTTTCATCGAATATTTATTAAATAAAATAAACATTTTTACCTCCTTGCTAAGAAGAAGCTAGAGGATTATTTAACTTCAAAGATAAATTACTTTATCTATTAAAATTTACCAACAACATGCAGCATTCCCAGTATTGCTGCCACAATCCATTTCTAATCTCTTCTCAAGCTCTTCTATAGGAAGCTCATTATAATCATAAGTTACCTTCATTAAATATTTCTTCCTTCATAAACTTTCTCCTTATCCATGGTTATATTATAACAGCACCTGTTACCTCTATTTAATAATTAACAGATACCTTTAAAATGATATTATGGATTATGTTCTATGTCAACCAAAAAAAGACCAATGATAAGAAATTCGAAGGCTTACTGTCCCACTTGATTGTAGAACTTATTTATCGTAGTTTTGTCACGACCTTTTCCTGACCAAAGGAGTTGTTTCTCTTTCAGATCATAGACATTGGTAAGATAGATTTGACCTTTTTTCCGGGATATTTCATCAATTCCAAAGTAGATAACATCACCTATTTCACGATGCTCCAGGCCATATTCAACTATCTGCTTTACAGAATTTTTTACGGTATTCCAGTGAACATGAAATAGTTCGGCCACCTGTTTCCATGGAAGCAGTTCCGCTAGGAGTTTGTCGCTCTTCAACTCCCTCTAAATTCGATTTTTTTTAATATTCCCGTTGCTATGTGAATTTTCAACAGATAGTTTGTATATGCTCTCTTTGGCCATACCTTTTGTTACATCGTGTTTTATTAATACCTGCACTTGTTCCTCCTTGCCAATATATATTCAGGATTATCCTTTTCTACTTCTATAAAGAAACAGTGCAAATACCTTATACCCTGAGATGAGTAGATTTTATTTACTAAGTCCAATTCTCTATTTCCAACCCACTTATTCTGTTAAAATGCTTCTCATTATTTGTAACAAGAATTAGATTATGACTTAAAGCAGTTGAAGCTATAAGTAAATCCATATCATCAATAATTTTCCCTGTTTTTTCCAATGAAACTTTAAGTTCTCCAAATGTTTCCATAACAGATGGTAATATATTCAGTATGGGAAATATCTCTGATATACGATAAACTTTCGCTAAATTTTTTTCGATAAATTCAGATTTGCGGGCTCCATATATCAATTCTCCGTAAGTCACTACTGATATTGATTTAGGGTAGTTTTTATACTTTTTAAAATTATTATTTACCCGACCATAATTCTTCAAGCTATAAATAATTATATCTATATCAATTAAATAATTCATCTTTGTTCCTAAATCTGGTTGAATTTTTCCTGTTAATTCTTATAACCTGAATTATTTCAACCGCACTTCTCTTATCTTCCCAGCTCCCTGCAAGCCCCAGGAACTCTTCTGTAGGGTTTTTATTAAAAGATGCAGGAGCTGAAAGATACTTCTCTAAAATGAGAACGACTTCCTGGCTTATGGATCTTTTTTCATTCATCGCTAAATTTCTAATTGATTCATATAATTTTTCATCAATATCACGTACCTGTAAATTTGCCATAAAAAAACCTCTACATTGACCATATCACAATTACTGCATTTTGCATACATATTCATGAACTATTTTCAAAATCACAAAAAAATCACAAAAAAAACCTAACTACTTCAGCCATATCATCCCATAAGGTGGTATTTCCAAATTTAAAAATCGAGATTCATCAATCTGTAATTTTAATCCTGTAATTCCATCCTCTAAAGGATGATCCTTATTAATTCCCAGCCATTTATCATCAACACCCTACAAAGTTGAAAGATTCAGTTTATAAGTAACAGTTTTTTCAGAAATATTTCCAAGAATCAATGAATAATCCCCTTTATAAAATGGATGATTTAGAAAAAGAGTATCGTAAGTGCAATAAATTCGAATTCATCACTCCCGGGATAAAAAGCATTATCCCTTGTCCGAAGTTCCAGTATCTTATTTATTAGAGGTAAATATGGTTTAGTAAACAGGTCCGTTGGATTAGATAAATTCATATCAGGTAAATAACTTTTATGCTGTTTAAATCCCTGGGCTTACCTGAAATTTAAAACCATGAAGATCGTTTTTTATCCCCAAAAGGTCATTAAAATAAATTGCTGGAACAGACTGCCCAATGGTAAGAACAAAACCCTGAGCCAGTGCTAATCTTGAGGCTTCCAGTTCTGAGTCAATTTCTCTGCCCGACAGATTGTTCAATCTCATAGAGCTTCTGGTTGTGCAGCAAAGTTCATATATAGTTTTCCTGTCAATTATCCATTTAAGAAAATAATCTATAGAAGGAATTTGGGGACTATCCTTTGATTACCTTCCAAGAACTACATCAATTCCTGATAAAATGAGCTCAGTTTTGTTTGTAGAAAGCTTCCCAACTGGTTCAGTAAGAGTTTGTCTGTCTATTGTAATTATTTGAGAAACATTCACAACAGAATCTTTTGGTAAACCTGTTAGATTGGATGATAAAGAGACATTTCCAGGTGCATCAGCCCACTGTAGATTACTTGTCAAAGGTACGCAGATAACAGTAGCTATTCGGCTACGGTTTAGAGAGTCACCCTGTATAACTATAACAGGCCGACGAAAACCAGGTTCTGAACCAATTGGATCAGAAAGATCCGCCCACCAAATATCTCCACGACTAATTGTTACCATGATTCTTTTGAAATTATTTTTTGTGCTGCCCTAGTCATAAACCTGGAATCCTGCTCACTCAATAGTTCGCAAACACTGTTCATTGTCTCTGTAATATTATCAGATTTATGGCGTGCAAGGTACTCTTTTATGGCCATCACATAGAGCTGACTGCGTGATCTATTTACTTTATGAGCAAATTGTTCTGCTTCCTTAAACACTGATTCCGGGAGAGATATTGCAATTTTCATACTAAAAGTATAACTTTTATTTTCTTAAGTGTCAAGTTGATTGAATTTTATACTCAGTTGTATTTAGACCTCCATTCCCATTTACCCAAAATAAAGCATAAACATTGCATAGAAAATGGTACAGTCGACAGGTGAATATGATGATAAAATCGTAAAAATAGATCTTGTATATTAATTAGCAAGAGGTTAAATATGGCAGTATATTCCAGATTTTTCATCGAAAACCGATACATTTAATACAACAGTAATTTTGAAATAGTAATTTGATGTATTTGGAAAGAATATCAGGCAACTTCATGGAATTATTGTTATCAATAATCACGCAGGTGACTCCACCCACTCTTTCAAAATCTACGGGCAGCTCTTAACCATGTCAAATTTATTTTATATGCGTATTTTACGTACCCTCCCAATCAGGCATACTAGCCCAACAAAAAATAAAACTTTGCGCCCAATTTTCATTATCATAATTACTTGGATCGTCACGTTTTGAAGAAGTCCAATAGATGTTTCCATTATTGGAATTGCAAAGAATTATCTTTCAGAAGATGAATTAAAACAGCTCAACCTTATTGTCTCTATGTACCTTGATTTCGCGGAACTCCAGGCAACAAACGGAAGATTGATGAAGATGGAGTCTTGGAATGGGCGAGGTACAGCCCGTTTAACCTTATATGAATTCACCTATCCGTATTGACAAGTATTTGTGCTGGGAGTATCGTCTTAACAGGGGGAAGGATGCGGTTACTTCTAAGGTTTTTCACCATGATCATTCCTATTGCTTTTTTATCAGCTTCATTCCCTGCTTTTGGTGCGGAGGAGAACTTAAGCATCTCCGAAACACTTTTCAAGGATATCTTAAACAGTAACGAGTTAAAACTATTTCCTTTTATTCCTCCGTTAAAACTTCCTTTCGGTGTAAGTGAACACATGTTTATGCTTGGTCTCTCGATTTTTCTTATACTTATACTTTTCTTCCGTGGTGTTAAAAAACACAGTTTCAAGCCCAGGGGAATTGCAAATTTCGTAGAGATAATTGTTCTTTTTATAAGGGACGATATTGTCTATCCTGTCATGGGGGAAAAAAGAGGCAGGCACTGGCTCACTTTTTTTCTTTCTATGTTTATATTTATTTTTACTGTAAATATTATTGGTTTAATACCGGCTTTTAAATCTGCAACCGGAAACATAAGCGTTACCAGTGCCATGGCACTAATCGTTTTTATACTGACTTTTGCAGTGGGATTTAAAGAACTTGGATTTCCGGGATTTTTCAAAAATATTTATCCAAAAGGAGCAGGACCTGTTATAGGTGTTTTTGTTGTTATCCTGGAATTTTTCGGCTATTTTATTAAATCAATTGTATTAAGCCTCAGACTCTTTGCAAATATGTTTGCAGGACATCTTGCTATACTCTCATTTCTTGTTTTAATGTTTGTAATTAATCCTTTTTTCGGTTTTATCTCGGTACCATTTGCAGTTTTCACCTATCTTCTTGAGGTGTTGATTGCCTTTTTACAGGCATTTGTATTTACCCTGTTAAGTTGTATTTTTATTATGATGGCTAGCACTCCCGAAGGAGAATAAAAGAAAATCAGCATAAGGAGATTTGTATGGATTTAACATTACTGGCAAAAGCAATTGCTGTTATCGGAGCAGGAATTGGAATTGCAGGGGGGAGTATAGGTATTGGACTTATTGGAGCCAAAGCTCTGGATGCTATTGCCAGGCAACCCCAGGAAAAGAAGGATATAAGAACAAATATGATTCTCATGGCTGCTTTGATTGAGGGACTTGCCTTTTTTGGTGCAATTATAGCTCTTTTAGTTATTTTTATGAATTGAGGCTGTTATGGAACTTTTTACCCTGGATCCTGGTCTTGCTATCTGGACATGGATAAGTTTTGGAATTCTTTTTTTTATACTATGGAAATATCTTCTTCCTCCATTGATGGTAAGCATGAAAAAAAGAGAATTATTTATTGCAGAATCAATTGATAATGCGGATGAGATAAAAAAAAGACTCAATGATATTAAAACAGAGCAAACTGAAATAATAGAAAAAGCAAAGCAGGAAGCAGATAAAATTATAAGTAAATCACGGGAAGATGCTGAAATAGTAAAAAAGAAACTTATAAAGAATGCAGAAAAGGATGCTTTAGTTCTGATCGCCCAGTCAAAGATTAACGCTGAGGAGGAGAGAGAACTACTCCTCCAAAAACTTCAGAAAGAACTTGGTATTTTCATATGTGAAGCATCTGAAAAAATAATCGGTACATCTTTCACTGGTGAAATGGATAGAATCCTTGCAGAAAAAATGGCAGAAACACTATGAATGGACAACTTGTTGTAAAACGCTATGCATTGGCACTTTTTGAAACAGCAGACAAACTTGATCTTATGGAAAGCACAGATAAAGACATAAAAATAATATCTGAAATAGTTTTGATTCCGGAAATACGCAATTATTGTTTTAAATCTGATAAAAATCAAAAAAATAAACGGGAATTTGTGGATACTGCTTTTATCCCCTATATTAGTGAGCTTACAGGAAGATTACTTTCTTTATTGGTAAAAAATGGACGTCTGGAAGCCCTACCCTTTTTGGGATCAGCATTTAAGGAAATAAAGGAAGAAAGGGATAACTTAATCAGGGTTACCCTGGAGACAGCAGTATCAGCTACTGACAATTTATCAAATATAATAAATGAAAAAATGACCCGAAGACTTGATAAAAAGATAATTCTTAAAAAAAATATAAACCCCAGTATTATTGGCGGGTTTAGAATCCTCTGGCAAAACAGAATAATTGATTTGTCAGTCAATGGGAAAATCAAAAAGCTGAAAGTACTTTTACAATAGGAAAAATTATGAGAGACACCATTAAACCATCAGAAATACTCGAAATCCTGAGAGAAAAGCTTGAAGGCTTTGATGCCTCAGGTGAAGAGACTGAAATTGGGAGAGTAGTTAAGGCAGGAGACGGTATTGCACAGGTTTGGGGTCTGGATAATATTCTTTCCGGAGAACTTGTTGAGGTGGATACTGAAGAAGGAACCATTGTTCATGGCATGGTAATGAATCTTGAAGAGGAAACAGTTGGGATAATACTTTTTTCTGATTATGCCATGGTCAGGGAAGGCTGTACTGTCAGGAGAACGAAAAAAGTTGCAGAGGTACCTGTAGGCGAAGAACTTGCAGGCAGGGTTGTTGACCCTCTTGGAAATCCTCTTGATGGAAAGGGTCCTATAAATTCAGTATTAAGAAACAGAGTGGAAATAAAGGGACCTGGAATAATTGACAGGCAAAATGTAACGGAACCTCTTCAGACTGGAATAAAGGCAATAGATGCTATGATTCCCATAGGCAGGGGACAGCGGGAATTAATTATTGGTGACAGAAAAACCGGTAAAACTACAATTGCTATCGATACTATATTAAATCAGAAAAATAATACTCCGGATAATCGTGTTTACTGTTTTTATGTTGCAATAGGGCAAAAAAGATCCTCTGTTGTCCAGTTGGTGGAAACCCTCCGAAAACATGGAGTAATGGAATTTACTACTATAATAGCCGCTACGGCATCTGACCCTGCATCACTTCAGTACCTGGCTCCCTATTCCGCTACTGCCATGGCAGAATACTACAGAGATACCGGCAGACATGCACTTGTTGTTTTTGACGATCTTACTAAGCATTCCCAGGCATACAGAGAGCTTTCTCTTTTAATGCGCAGATCTCCAGGTAGAGAAGCTTACCCGGGAGATATCTTTTATCTTCACTCAAGACTCCTGGAAAGAGCATCAAAGATGAGTGATGAAAAAGGAAGCGGTTCACTCACAGCACTCCCAATTGTCGAAACACAGGAAGGTGATGTTTCTGCCTATATACCTACTAATATCATATCGATTACAGACGGACAAATTTTTCTTGAGGCCAATTTATTCAATTCAGGCCTAAGGCCGGCCATAAATGTAGGGATTTCGGTATCAAGGGTTGGAGGAGATGCTCAGGTAAAAGCCATGAAGCAGACTGCAAGTTCACTGCGTATAGATCTGGCACAATTCAGAGAGCTGGCGGCATTTATGCAGTTTTCTTCGGATCTTGACATTTCAACTAAAAACCAGTTAAGCAGAGGGGAAAGGCTCACAGAAATCTTAAAACAGCCCCAGTATTCCCCGATTGAAGTTTATAAACAGATTCTTATTCTTAAAGCCGGCATAACAGGGAGGCTTGATAAATATCCTACGGAAAAACTTAAAGTATACCAGAATGAGTTATTCACTTATCTGGATGAGAAGGGAGCAGATTTTCTCGACCGGCTGAGAGCACTAAAGTCCTTCGATGCTGAATTGGAGAAAGAATTTAATTCAATGCTGGATTCTTTTGAAAATACTTTCCGGCCGGAATCTATAGAAACTGGAATTGATGCCGGGTATACAGTAAATCTCGCGATGGCCTTGAGTCAGAGACGCAGCAGCATTAACCGGGATATGCTTAAACTGGTGGAAAGAATTACTGCCCGGGAACTTGCCTCCCCTTCCCTTGAAACTGAGATTGAACAGATTATAAGTGGAAAGGATGTTGTTGAAAAAGACCGTTTCGAAGATCTTATTGAGAATGCAACAATATTAGACTATGACAAAACCGGCCAAATGAAACCTCTATTCAAAGCAGCCTCAAAAATAATGTCAAAAGAATCCGGAGAACTGACTAGTTCTGAAATTAACTTAAAACTTCTTGAACGGGAAAAATCAAGTTCCACTGCCCTGAGTCCATTTTTTGCAATACCACACATTGTCGTAGAGGGAAAGAATAAATTCCAAATTCTAATTGTCAGATCAAAAAAAGGAATTGAGTTTTCCGAAAATTCAAAAAAGGTTCATGCAATGTTCTTTTTACTTGGATCCCTTGATCAACGACATTTCCATCTTGTTGTACTCTCTTCCCTAGCTCAAATTGTTCAGAACCCGGCATTTGAAAAAGGATGGATATCCTCTTCAGGAACAGATTCATTACGAAAATTAATTCTATCCATTCGAAAGGGAAATAATGAATAATGTAAGAGATCTTAGGGGAAAGATTAACTCTCTGCAGAATATGCAGAAAGTGATGAGAGCTATGAATATGATCTCTTCTATAAAGCTGAAAAAACTTTATTCCCTTAAAGATTCTTTAAAATTATTTACAGACAGTATTGATAGGATCAATTTATATACAGGAGCA
>JAJRQE010000169.1 GCA_024280415.1 Spirochaetota bacterium
AATATGGGCCGAGAAAGTTCCGGTACAGTCCATTAACCTGGAAATAAGTTCTGGTGCATCGTAAATTGATAGTGAAAAAAGTTCCATATCTGTGTAGGTATAGGCATCGCATATAGGGCCTTCTACAGCTCCTATGAATATCCGGTCATACTGATCAAATATCTCTTTAGTTCCGTTTATCCATGGTTTATACCATTCTTCCACTTCCTCAAAAACAGGCATATTAGGCATGTTTTTTTCAAGGCCGGTAAGATCGTTAAAAGGTCGTTTAGAGATCCATGCGGTTCCTCCGTCGACATCTACCTTCCAATTGCTTCTGTCTACACCGAAAAATCTGATCCAGTTATCAATTTTTCCACTCATCCAGTGATTTACAGGGTCATAAGCACATCTGGTAATATCAAGACCAATACTCTTAAAAGCTCTAGCATTAATTTCAACTAACTCATCATCACTATAGCGCTTTTCAGGGTTGTAGCCACCATGGTGAACTAAAACATCGGTATTGTCTACAAAATCATAGGTCATAATTCTATCTACTTTCTGTCTGTTAATGGATTTGTTAAACCTATTTATATTTGTCATACAATCCCCCTTTTTTTACTATCATAGACCTATTATAGATGGAGGAACATGAATAATCTCACATAAAGATGGACAATATCACCTTGCCGTATTAAAATTACTGAAGAAATGAATTCAATTACACAAAAAGAGAGTTTTGAACAGCAGAAACTTCTGGTAGTTCCTGAAGATCTAATAAAGAAGGGTTCCCTTTTCCCTCTTCTTAAATTGTTCTATATAACTGATATAGGATACTTTCCCAATGCAGAGTTTAACAACATTGTACGGAGGAACGGATTCTCAAGTCATAGTATAATATTTTGCACAAATGGGACAGGAATAGCACATATTGATGGGGAAGAGGTTGTGTTAAAAATGAACGAGTTTCTCATTCTACCGAAAAATCTATCCCATTCCTATTGGGATGTGACTTCTTCCCCTTTTACAATTTACTGGGCATGCTTTGGAGGAGAGAGTAGCAGTTCTTTTTTAAGTAGGGTTCCAAAGGGTAAATATGTTTTTCGTCTTCCCATGGATGACTGTTATGAAATTATTAAAGTCTATGACAGGATCTTTTCCCACCTTGGAATGGGACTTTCAGTTGAAAACCTTACCTATTCTGCCCTTGAGTTTACGAGTCTTATGGGAAGGGTTTTCTGGGATACTCCAGAGTTATGCCAGATTACTCATTACAGTACTAAGGGAAAAATAAACAGTACTATTGATTTTATGAAAAAAAACTTCAGGGATAATCTCTCTCTAAAGAGTTTGCGGAGGTAGTTGGATTTTCAGAGAATCACTATATGCGTCTCTTTCGAAAGCAGACGGGGTTCTCTCCTATGGATTATTTTATTCGTCTGAAGGTTCAGAATGCTTGCAGGGAGCTGGATCTTACTGATAAGCTTATCTATGAAATAGCTGATGGTCTGGGTTTTACAGACTGCTACTATTTTTCACGGATGTTTAAGAAAATAATGGGAGTATCTCCCAGGACTTATCGAAAGAGAAAGGAAAATCACTATTCCCAGGAGGGAAATTCTTGAAATATGAAACAAAAACAGAGGATATTATATTTAAAGGAGAGCAGGCTGTAACATTAGAAAACGAATTCCTTAGAATATGTATCCTTCCGAAGCGTGGAGCCAAGATATCTTCGTTTTTTTACAAACCTGCAGAGAAAGAGCTTTTCTGGCAGCTTGAGGGAGATTATACACGAAAACCTGTTTATGGGGATATGTTTACCTCTGAAGACTCGAGCGGTTATGATGATATGGTTATGAGTATTTTACCTGGCCATCATACTTCCTTTCCATGGGAAAATACGGATCTTCCAGACCATGGAGAATTGTGGAGTCTCCCCTGGGATGTGGTTTGTGAAGGTAATTCTTTGAACTGCTCTGTTTCCGGCATAAGGCTTCCATATCATTTTTCAAGAAAGGTCTCTTTGGAAGGAAGTTCCCTGGTTTTGGAATTCTGTGCCGAAAATCCAACTCCATACGATATGGATTTCCTCTGGACAGCCCATGGGTTAATTAACATATCTCCCGGTTCTAAACTTTCGTTACCACGGGAAATGAATCGTATACTAAATAGCGTTCCCGGAAATCGCCTGGGGGAAGATATGAAGGAATATTCCTACCCTATAGTAAATGAGGGTAAAAAGAATGAATTTGATTTATCCACAGTACCGGGGAAAAATATGGTAGGTTTTCAGAAATATTATTTTTTGGGAACAGTCTCTGAAGGCTGGTGTTCATTTTTGGATAATGAATCACACCTCGATATCAGGTACGAATGGCCTGTGGAAAAAGTCCCTTACCTTGGGATCTGGCTGAATGAAGGGGGGTGGGAGGATCAGTATAATTTGGGAATAGAGCCAGCGACCGCCGCCATGGATAGCCCCGAATTAGCTGCAAAACATAATATGACTACCGTGCTTGGTGCTCATTCATCGTTAACATGGGAATTGAAGATTTCTGTTAGGGAATTTTCTTATTGTAGTACATAAAAGTCATAATATAATGCAGTCATTTAATTGAATAATATGGTATCTTGATCTCCTAAGCAAGGAGCAATATATGACCCATAGAGAAAGAGTAGAAACTGCACTTAATCATGATGTTCCCGATCGATGTCCCATGCAGATAAGTTTTACTCCGGAGTTTGCAGACAGACTGGCAGATAAAATGAGTCTAACTGATAAGAATCATAACCCTCATGGCGGTGGTAACAACTGTGATCTTGAAATAGCTCTGGATGAAG
>JAJRQE010000170.1 GCA_024280415.1 Spirochaetota bacterium
CCTAAAGAGTGTTATGCAAGAAATGGATATTTAATAAGGTTGCAACAAACATGAATAGTAATAGATGGGAGTTATTATGCAGAAATATAAAGTAATTTATCAGACCTCACTTTCAGAGGTTCATCAGGCAGCAGCTTTATCCTCTGCTCCTGAAAATCTGGATGTTGTTATACGACGGGACCCTTCCAGGGAAGAGATGATTGAACTGATCAGTGATGCTGATTTTCTTATAAGTGAGAGAGAGGGCATTATTGATAATGAGCTGATCTCCTGTGCTCCCGGTTTGAAACTGATTCAGCGAATTGGAAGGAGATCATATGATATAGATCTTGAATATGCGAAAAGCAGTGGGGTTGCTGTCTGCACTCAGCCTATAGAAAAAGCATTAAATGTGGCTGAACATATGATGATGCAGATACTCACTCTCTCTAAATATACCCTTGGATCAATGAATATCATGAAGCCCGGAGCGTCCTGGGACAGAGAACCTCAAAAATGCGATGAAGACACATTTGCCATAAACTGGACCGGAATAAAGAATATACGTTCCCTCCATAACATGACAGTAGGGATCCTGGGTTTTGGTGAGGTTGGACACGAGCTGGCTTTGCGCCTGAAGCCTTTCAGATCTGTGATTTTATATAACAAACGCAATAGACTTCCTGTATCTGTTGAGAAGGATCTTGGACTGCAGTATAGTAACAGGGATGCTATGTTCAGGGAAAGTGATATTGTCTGTTCTCTCCTCCCTTTACTTCCTGGCATTCCAGGGTCTATTGATAAACCTACAATAGATCTTATGAAACATGGTTCCTTTTTAGTCCATTGTGGTGCCAGTTCTACAATAAATGAAAGGGATGTTGCAGAAGCATTGAAGTCAGGGCAGTTGGGAGGATTCGCTGCAGACACATATGCCTGGGAACCTGTAGAACCGGATAACCCTCTTTTGGCTGTTTCCGTTAATCCAGTTATTAATATTGTATTAACCCCGCATATTGCTGTGGGCTCTGTCTCCAGACCGTGGTTTGAAAGTATATACACCAATATCATCAGTTATCTGGCTAAAGAGTCATTATCTGACCGGTTAGTGTAGAAAGTATTGTACAGGAGTCTATTAAATGAAAGAAAAGCATGAATTGTATAATGTAAAAGTAAGTGTAATTGAAGTAAAAGAGTGCAGTGCCGGCTTGAAAGTCGGAGATTTTTTTAGAATTAATGTCGAGAACGGATTTAAAATGAAAAGTTGTGATGACTGGTGTCCGGAAGCAGTTCATGTAATTCTTAATTGCCGACTTTTTTAATCAATTTCTGATCCACAGGCAAATTGAATATCCTTACTCCTGTTGCATCAAAAATAGCATTTGTAATTGCCGGTGCTGTTGCCAGGGAAGGTGCTTCTGCCAGTCCCTTTACTCCCAGAGGACCCCATGGATGAGGAACCTCAACGACAATATTTGTGATTTCCGGGGCTTCATTTGCTCTGGGTAATCCCAGGTCTCCCTGGTTTTTAGTCACTGGCAACCCTCTTTCTGATGAGTATTTTTCTGTGAGTGCATAACCTACACCCATTACTACACCCCCTTCCTGCTGCCCTTCAACAGCTCTCTTGTTAAGAACTTTTCCAAGATCACTTACAGTTACAATTTTTTTTGTTAAGACTTTTCCACTTTCATCATCAATCTCCACCAAGGCAAGCTGTACTCCGTATGCATAAGCCCAGTGAGTTCTTCTGCTCTCAAAATTGGGGGAATCATAATCTTTCTGAGTAATTTTTTCCGGAAAAGTTGCAGTTTGTGGTGGAAAAGCTCTGAATTCAGCTCTTAAAGGTGCTCCGAGTTCAGAAAGTTTGATTCTCTTATCTGCAGTACTGTCAATTACAGAATCTCCCTTTAACTTAAGAGCCGCAGGATTTGAGTTCCCCAGTTTTTCTGCAGCAGCTGTTAAAATATCAGAGAGAAGTTTTCTCGCCGCTCCCAGGGTCGCATTTCCTGTCATAAAAGTCTGCATAGATGCTGTTGTTGCCGTAGTAAAAGGTGTTTTCCCTGTATCAGGAAGTTTAACAGAAATTTCATCGACAGGAATCCCCAGTACTTCCGATACTAATTTAGCCTGACCAATTGCAGCTCCCTGTCCAAATTCATGATGTGTTACCATTAATTCACATCTCCCTTCAGTTGAAAGTTCCAGAATTGCTCCGGCGCTTTCGGGGAATCCATGACCAAACCCAATGTTTTTAACTCCACATGCAACACCTATTCCATATCTTTTTCCGCCGGAATTTGGTGGAAGAGTAAATTTTTCTCTTGCTTTTTTGGCTTCCAGTAAAGCTTCGACTATTCCAGGTATTCCTGGCTCGAGAATATGATCGGTAACCGTTGGAAGGCCTGGTTTTAGTGCATTTTTCAGTCTGATATCGATTGTATCCATCCGCAGCTTTTCTGCAGCCATATTTATGAGGGACTCTATCATGAAATTGGCCTGGTTTGCGCCGAATCCACGCATTGCCCCTCCCATTACATTATTGGTATAAACAGCTTTTCCTTTTATTGATAATTCCGGTATATAGTATGGACCCACGGCAAAAGTCATCGCATTTTCTATAATATCATGCCCAAGGGATGCATAGGCACCTGTATCTGTTTCTATATCAACAATGAGTGATTTAAACTTACCAGATTTGTCTACACCCAGAGATGCCTCAAACTGTATTGCGTGTTTTTTCTGTACAATACGGAGAGAGTCTTCCCTGTCCAGAGTTATTTTTACGGTTCTGTTGAATTTCAGGGCAGCCGCTGCAAGAATATGCTGGAAGAGAACATCTTCCTTGCCTCCGAATGCGCCTCCTGTTGGAAGTTGTATAACCCTTACTTTATTCTCTTCCAGACCAAGGGCTCCTGCAACTTGTCTGCGGTCATCAAAAGCTGCCTGGGTAGGATAGTAAATTTCAACACCGCCTTTCCCGTCAGGTACAGCATAACCCGATTCAACTTCCAGGTAACCATGAGCTATTCTGGAGGTGGAAAAGTTGCCCTGTACAATAATATCTGCTGAGTTCAGAGCCTCTGCCGGTTTGCCTCTCTTAAGAAATCCATTGTATAGAATATTATCCTTTTTATTTTTATGTAACAGGGGTGCATTTTTATCAAGTGCCTCTTTTACACTGAAAATCCCTGGAAGCTCTTTATACTCAGCACTCACAAGAGACAGTGCTTTTTCGGCTCCCTCCCTGCTGTCTGCAAATACTGCAACTATTGGATCTGAAACGGATCTTATTCGCTCGCCGATTCCTACGAGTCCAGGCTGATCCTGCTCAACCATTCCTATTTTATTGGATCCATTTATATCATCAGCCTTTAAGAACCCTGCAAAACCTTTTATTTCGGAAATATGCTGGGTGTTTATACTGTTAAGAATACCACTGGGAATATCAGAGAATTTGATTTTTCCAAATATTGCTCCCTCAAGCTCAATATCATCAGCATATTTTAACTGTCCTGTAACTTTTGGCAGGGCATCCTTTCTTCTTAAAGATGCATCATCAGGAAGTCCTGTCAGTTTACTCTTTTCACCTCTTAGTACTCTGCCTGCATCTTCTACAGCATCTACAATTTTTTGATAACCTGTGCATCTGCAGATATTTTTGGAACCAATATAATCTCTTATTACCTGCCTGGAGGGGTTCTTATTTTCGTTGAGTAATCCTGTGGATGTTATAATCATGCCGGGAGTACAGTATCCGCACTGAAGAGCTCCTGCATTCACAAAGGCTTCCTGAACAGGATGGAGCTCACCTGACTTTGATACTAACCCTTCTATTGTTCTTATTTCTGAGTTCTCAAGGAGATTATGATCCATTTTAATTCTGCATGATTTAATAGGTTTTCCATTGAGCAGCACTGTACAGGATCCGCAGTGACCCTCGCTGCATCCTTTTTTGACACCTGTAAGGTGTAATTCATATCTAAGAAAATTCTGTAAAGTCTTAACAGGATCACTTTTTGTATTGATCAGTGAACCATTGACAGTAAAATTAATACCCTTATCTGCATCCATTGTTTGCTCCCTGGAAGAAAAATATTCAAAAGAAGGTTGACTATATCATACATTATTAATTATTTGTAAAAAAAAACCGGATCAGCCGGGAGGAAAAGAAATAGCTGAAGTGTGGAATCCAACCATCCTGAAGAAAGCAGGAGGGTTGGTTCTCTAAAGGGGAAAGTACAGCGTAATACTCCTGATTATCTTCCCCTGGAATATCAATTCTATAAACTTTTTCTGTTCCGCCGTAACCAGCTGCAAGCCCATCTTCTACTGCCTGGACTGCAGCCCTGTAACTACCGAACTCAGCAATGTATTATTTATACTCCATTCTGTACCGGGTATAGAAAAAGTAATCACTGTGGCTGTGAATTGAAATAACTTTACAGTGGGGGTGATTATTTAAAGTAAAAGAATCCATTCTTTTACCAAGTGACAGGGCTTCACCTCCAATAAATACTGACGAAGTATTGAGATACAGCTCATCGAGTAATGTATCTCTCATCAGGGATACCAGAAATGTGGGACTCTCTATGAGCATGGTGTCAATTCCAAGGGATTTTAGAAATTGCAGAAGTTCTGTCAGGTTAATGCATCCGGCTTTACCCATTGATACTATACCTTTTATGTTATTTGTAAGAGCTGTAGTTGCAGCATTGTTAAAATCTATAAAACTGGATCCCAGGGATTCCTTCAATACTTTTTTCCCTTCCTCTGTAGTTACAATAAGCAGGGGAATATCAGAGTTTTGCACAATCCTGTGATCCAAAGGGAAATTTGAACCATCTCCGCTTACTATAACATGTAAAGGCACCCCGGACTTTCCTTCCTCTATTCTTGAAGTTTCCAGGTCAGAGTCATATATATGGCCTGTAAGTGCCGGTTCTTTGGCTATTGTACTGTCTCCCATAAGTACCGCATCACAAACAGAGCGGAGCATATTGAGAATCCAGTAATCTGCAAGTGCGCCCTGGTCATCTTTTTTATTCCCTCTTGCTACGAGAGTACCGTCAGGAGATTCAGGGAAAGCAATTTTTCCGTCTATAGACTGTACAAAAGATCCAAGAGTATAGGTTCTTGTGGCTGGTAGTGCGGGGAAGGAAAAATTACCGTAAACTTCCTCTGTTTTTTTATAAGTATCTTTCTGGTGATTTATATATTTTGAATCCTTACTCTGATAAATCCTGTTTAGTTTTATTTTGTCTGCAGGGAAATCTATTTTGTATTGATTGGACATTTACTGCTCCCCTCCGAAAGATTTGATTTTTCTTGTATCCAGAACCACAACAGCTGCTTCATCGGGCTCATCTGAAATTATTTCTGCAACAGGAAAACTCTTCGGTATTTTACCTGTCGGGGTGTCGAAAAAATCAATAAAGCGTTCCTGGAAATTGTTCAGAACCAATTTTTTAATTCTGCTCTCAATGTCAGGATTATTTTCTACTACTTCCCTGAGAGACGGTTTCCTGGCAAATGTAAAATTGAACTGATCGATTATTCCTGCCTGGCAGAAGGCTTTCAGCACCTTTTTCCCTCCATCGTGGTTGGCAAGTATAATATTGTATTCTTTAAACAAAATACCCGGAAGTTTCGGCAGATCCAGCTTATCCGGATTATCCCTATGAGAAATGGTAATTAATATTTTGTCTATTCTGTCTCCTAGATTATATTCTTCAGCTCGTTCTTTTATCTTTTCAGCTCCTATTTGACTGGTAACTATATAGGCTTCAACAGGAGAACCATCAGGAAGCTTTTCATGGAAAACAGAAGCAGATAAAAGATCCGGATCTGTTCTTTTACCACTCTGGGTAACAACAATCTGGGCAGGATATTCTCTGTTCGAAGCATAACCCAGTTCCTGCATAAGTTTTCTCTGTTCTTTGAAACGTTTCATCATATTTGGATCTGCAGCTTTTAAATGGGGCCACTCTGCACAGAATTGGGGCAGCCACATATAACCGGGACTGCCGTCTTTTCCAGGAACACCGTCATTAATAACTGTACTGCTTCCAACGATTACCGCATCAGTAATGGCATACTGCATCGCAAGACGGTAGCCGTCCATAACATTGCTGTTTGCAATAATTCCGCCTCCGCTAAGTCCGTCAATGTTGAAAATCCAGTGTTCAACATCGTAAATTGATAATGAACCATCTTTTCTGACATATGGTTCTGACCATATGCTATCAGCGGGTCTTAAAATAAACATACCTATAATAGCTGTTTTCTTTGTTTTCAGAGGATCTGTTATTATTGGAAAATTACCATCATGATGAAATTTCTTCATCCCTTCTGTAAAAGGTATTTTTACCTTAATTCGGTTTTCATCATGGAATATTCCGGAATGTTTCAGCTTCATACCAACCTCCTGTAAAATAATAGTCAAAAAATGAATATAATTCTTGACAACTTAAATATTCTATCATAAAGTTGTCTATACATCTATATGAGTAAGCAGATATTTTAAAATTTTCAGGAGGAGATCAGATGAAGAAGAGTTATGCACTGACAGTGCTAGTAGTTTTACTGTTAGTACCTGCATTTGCATTTGCAGGCGGTAAGACCGAAGAACCGGGAGAGATGGGTCCTGTAATAGTCTGGAGTGAAATTAATATAAAAGCTCCCCAGACAAATCTGGATGAGAACTTTGCAAAGGCTGTTGAAGGAATTGAAGATGCAATGGGGACAGAGCTTATTATAGTTACTACTCCCTATAAGGAGATTAGTGCGAAGGTCAACCTTGCTGTTCAGGCAGGTGGAGATGTTCCTGATATTGCACAGCTGAAAGTATCTAAACTTGCTTTTCATGTAGATAACGGTACTTTGATGGATATTACAAAATATGTTGAAGCTTCTCCATGGTATGCAGGAATGAATAAATCTGCTTTGGATGCAGGACGAGGTGCTGATGGTAAGATCTATGCTGTTCCTTTTAATACAAGATCTACACTTACATATTCATATACTGATGCGTTCCCCGATGGACCGCCATTAACAACCGATGATATTCTTGCTGCCGGGCCTGGTTTAAAAGAAAAAGGGATGTTTACAATAACAGGAAAGGCTTCTGAACAGCAGGGTGTACAGGTATGGTGGTGGCCACTGATCAGAACTTTTGGGGGTCATTTTGCAGACTCAGATGGTAAAGTAGCATGGGCTAACGATGCGACTGTTAAAGCCATAGAATTTACAAGGGAACTTATTTCAAAAGGATATGCACCTGAAGTAATCCTTTCTCCTGGTTTTGATGATGAAATCCCGTTTATGAATGGTGATGTAGGAGCTTTCAATGCTGGTTCCTGGTCCTATGTATGGTTAAATCCCCTTACCACTCCCTCTGGTGTAAAGTATGATAATAAATCAGCTTCAGTGGAAGAGGCGATAAAAGCAGGTGACCTTGTTCTTTCCCCTCAAATTTCTGCTCCCGGCAGTAAACATGTTACTCCGCTGGATGGAATCCTATGGGCAATTCCTGTTGGATCAAAAAATGTAGAAGGTGCTCAGGCTTTTATCGATTTTATGATGCAGACAAAAGTGAATACTGATGTGGCTTATGCCTGGGGTGGTGTTCCAACCATCGATGCAGGTAAAAATGATCCCAGATATGCAGATAGTGTGTATTGGAGCAAGGTTACTGAATTTATGAGTAAATATGCTGAAGCAATGGAACCAGTAGCTAATTATGATGAAGCAACATTAAAATTTGCTGATATTGCTATAGCCCTTATACATAACACTGGAAAGGATATTATGCCTGTTCTTAAACAGGCACAGGATGAACTAAACGCAGAGTAATATCATATTACTTACCGGGCTGGATATAATTCCAGCCCATTTTGATATTAGCAGGAGTAGATATGCAGGTTTCCAATATTTTAATGAATAGGAAGAGTTTTATATGGTTAGTAAGCCCTTCTATTATTTTTTTACTTATTATACAAATCTATCCTTCTCTGTATTCTTTTTATCTGAGTTTTGGAAAAATTAAGGGAGGACAATATTCTTTTACCGGATTGAAAAATTTTACAAGGCTTCTCAATAATTCTGATTTTTATGAGTCACTGGCCAGAACCGGGATTTTTACTTTTTCATTTCTCCTGGCATGTATAGGGATTGGTTTAATTCTGGCTCTTTTATTAAGTCGCTGTACTAAATTTACTACGCTGTATATGACAATCATCTTTGTCCCAATGGTTCTGTCCGAGGTAGTCGGCGGAACTATGTGGAGATGGATGTTCCAGCAGTCATTTGGATTGGTACAAGCCTTTCTTAATCCCTTTATTAATAACGTATCAATCCTCTCCAAACCATGGGGTGCCATGGCTATAGTAATAGCTGCTTCTGTGTGGAAACAGCTGGCATTTACAGCCCTTCTTTTTCTTGGTGCTTTGCAGACAGTTCCAAAAGAGCTTTTTGAACCTGCTGCTCTTGATGGTGCTACCAGAAGTGATATGTTCTGGAAAATAACATGGGTTATTATCAGACCCACAGTACTTCTTGCATCTATTATGACAACTATACGAGGTATAAATGCATTAGGTCTCATACTGGCGACAACTCAGGGTGGACCTGGTGCTTCCACAATGACAGAAGCTGTTCTTCTATATAGAACTGCCTGGCAGTTTGGCCGGTTTGGTGATGCTGCAGCTCTTTCAGTAGTAATGTTTCTAATAAATATAACCCTTGGGATAGTATATATACGTCTCATGAGGGAATCTTAGGTTAAGGGTGTATCTACCATGTTAATTCGATCCAGACGACAGATAATTATTGATAATATAGTAACTCATGGACTCCTTATTTTTTTCTGTCTTATAATGATATTTCCTGTTGCTTTATCGCTGATGACATCTTTTAAAACAAAAACTGATGTGATGATTCTTCCACCAAGATTTTTTCCTCCGGAGTGGACTCTTGAAGGTTATATTAAGGTTTTCCAGAGTGATCTTATTCCTATTTATATGCCCAATTCTGCTATTAATGCGTTAACGGCAACTATTTTAACAGTAATTCTTGCAGCTTTTGCAGCATATGGGTTTTCCAGATTTAAATTTAAGGGCAGCAGGGCTCTTCAATTGGGAATTCTTGGGTTGATGATGATCCCGGGTATAACTAATCTTGTTTCGTACTACAAACTTGTAAGTCAACTGGGTATTCTAAGTACACATCTCATAATGATACTGGTTTATACTGGTTTCGAATTGCCTTTTGGTCTTTTAATCCTAAAGAATTTTTTCGATGCAATACCAATTGATCTGGAAGAAGCTGCAAAAATTGATGGATGCAGTACCACTCAAGTATTATGGCATATTATTATTCCATTATCACTACCGGGGCTTTTTGTTGCATTTTTGCTTATCCTTGTCTACCTGTGGAATGAATTCCTTTTTGCTGTGACTTTGCTTTCGGCTAACGAAGCGAGAACAGCAATGGTTGGTCTGTATGATTTCCAAACATCATTTGAGGTTGCTTATCATGCACTTTCTGCAGCAAGTATCATTGTTTTACTCCCGATGCTTATTATTTTCATTCTTGGAAGAAAAACTTTTTTTCGGGCAATGATGGAAGGCGCATTGAAGGGATAAGGAATATTAGTCGCTTAAGAAAGGAAGGCTGTTAGGCTGAAGGCTTTTAGGGAAGATAGTTAAGAGAAAGACAACCCTGATAGTCTACAGCCCGTCTACCTGAATATCTATAAAAAAATTGGAGAAATTATGGGAAAAACAAGACGATTAAATAAAATATTGGCAAAAGATGGAAGGTCTTTTGTTGTCGCTATGGATCATGGTACAAACGGAGGATCTGTTCCCGGTCTTGAACAACCTTCAAAGGTTATTGAGCAGGTTGTGGAGGGCGGAGCAGATGCAATAATCGCGAATGTAGGTTTTGCCAAAAAATTTGCAAGGGAGATGGCTGGAATAGGGTTAATCCTTAGAATGGATATTCCTCCCACAATGTCAGGGGACAAAAATGATCATGAAAGTCGTTTGGTTTTTGATGTTGATATTGCTCTTAAGTTAGGAGCTGATGCTGTAATTGTAAACGGTGGCCCAGGTGCCGGGGAAAAAGATTCTCTTGCTGCTATTGCGTCTGTAGTCAGAGCTTGTGAGGGTACAGGTATGCCTGTAGTCGGCGAGGTTGTTCCAGGCGGTTTTGATGCAGATCCGCAATATAAGAATTTGGAAAACCTTATTCTTGGAGCAAGGATTGTAAGTGAACTTGGAGTGGATCTTATTAAAATTGGATATAAACCTGGTTTTGAGAAAGTAGTTGAGGGGGCTTTTTGTCCTGTCTTAGTTCTTGGTGGTTCTAAATCAAATAATCCTGCAGACTTTCTATCATCTATTAAAGATGCATTTAATTCAGGAGCAAGTGGTGTTGCCATTGGACGGAACGTATGGGGTGCTGATGATCCTGTAAATATGACAAAAGCATTAGCAGCCATAATTCATATGAATGTTGCAATCGAAGAAGCAGTTGCTATTTTAAAAGGATAAATATGAAAATTGCAGTAATGACCGATCCGGGAAAGCTGGAAATCAGAGAGATGGAAATTCCTGGATTTAGAAAAACAGAGGTGCTTGTAAAAATTTCGGCAGTTGGCCTTTGTACCTGGGAACAAAAATTCTACAAAGGAATCCCAGGTTCCTATCCGTTTTTAGGTGGGCATGAAATTTCAGGTGTTGTTGAAGCTGTTGGAAAAGAAGTAGCTCAGGATATCAAAAAAGGTGATCATGTCGTGGTTGCCAGTCTGACCAGGTGTGGTGAATGCTATTACTGCCGCAGGGGACTTGATAATCTTTGTGAGAACACAGGTATAGAGTCCAAGCCGGAACCTGGTGATTTATGGGGACCAGGTGGTTTCTCTGAATACTTTGTTGCCAAAGGATATGAGGTTTATAAAATTTCCAGTGATATTGAGCTTTCAATTGGAACTCTTGCTGAACCTCTGGCCTGTGTTATCCGCAGTATAGACAGAAGCCGGATTGAGTTCGGCGATACAGCAGTTGTTCTTGGTGGTGGTGTAATGGGGATGATCCATGTTCTTCTTGCAAAATATAGAGGCGCAACAGTTATTGTCAGCGAGCCTGATAGCAGCAGGAGAAAAAAGGCCTTGTCTTTGGGTGCTGATTATGCTGTCGATCCATTAAATATTGATCTGGTTGAATTTGTAAAGCACAGGACCAAAGGACGGGGAGCGGAAGCTGTTCTGTTTACTGCAGGTGGGAAAGCTGCTATTGAAGGTGGAATAAAGTGTCTTGTTCAGAACGGAACTATGGTAATATACGGTGGTACTGGTTCAAAAGATATTATTTCTATCGATCCGAAATTATTCCACTATGATGAAGTCTGTATAACCGGTGTTACTAAACACACTAAGGATACTTTTAGAAGGGCAGCGGAATTGATTTCCCATGGAAAACTTCCATTAAATGAGTTGATTAGCGAAGAATATCCATTTGATAAAATAGTGGAAGCTTTTGAAAGAGCGGGAGCAATGGATACTTTCAGAGTTATTGTTAAGATGTAGGTGATTTTTGTGAACACTTATCTTATTGGTTTTGATTTGGGCTCTCACTCAACAAAGGGAGTCCTTATTAGTGAGGATGGGATCTCCCTGGCTTCCAGGAGCCTTGAACATTATACGAATATGCCAGAACCAGGATGGCAGGAACAGGATCCTGACAGGTGGTGGGAAGAGTTTAAAGAAATATCTAAAACACTTTTATCTGAGAGCAATGTAAATCCGGATCAGGTTAAAGCTGTAGGAATTACAGGTTTTGTTCCGGGTATGGTCATGCTGGATAAGGATGACAGATCTATACGTCCTGCCCTTATGCATACCGATACAAGGGCAGGTTCACAGCTCAAATATATTAATGGAATTCTCGAATCGCCTATTAGCCATGGATTTCTACTTCCCAAACTTATGTGGGTAATGGACAATGAGAAGAAAAATTACAGCAGGATATCAAAAATTCTTGTCCCCCACAGCTTTATAGTTCAGCGTCTTACAGGTAGATACAGTTGTGATACAGATACCGCTACAATATTCGGAGGAGTATATAATGGCTCCGGTAAAGAATGGTCCTGGCAGATTTGTACTAAGCTGGGAATAGAAAAGAATATCCTGCCGGATATTTATAATGCTGATTCAATAGTAGGGACTATAAGTCAAAATGCAGCTGTTCTAACCGGGCTGGCTGAAGGTACCCCGGTAATTGCCGGCACCGGTGATACCTTTGCGGCTTTACT
Organism: Spirochaetota bacterium; assembly: GCA_024280415.1. Lineage (GTDB taxonomy): Bacteria > Spirochaetota > Spirochaetia > B11-G9 > B11-G9 > JAJRQE01. The sequence goes on from JAJRQE010000170.1 coordinate 12,295, forward strand.
TGGCTGCGGTGCTGTACTGCATGGAGATATGATGGTCTATCTGGGAACATCAGGTACTCAGTTGTTTATTGATGGAGAACTAAGGGATTTTATCCACGGACCTCATTTTGGATCCGGGAGGGCTGAATTTACAGGACGTATTATATCCTGTGGTGATTCAATGCAGCATTACAGAGAAATTCTGGGATTTAGGGACTGGGCAATCCCTGATAAAGAGGCTCTTGGAATAAACCCGGGTTCAGATGGACTCTTTGCTTTTCCCCATTTGAAACAAAAGAGGGACACCGAATTATCAGAGGGAGACAGGGAAACCATTTTCGGCCTGGAACGCAGCCACACTCCATGGCACATATACAGAGCTGTTATGGAGGGTATTGCGTATAATCTTAAAACATCTTTTTTAGATTATGAATCCAAAGTTAAGAGACTGATTCTTTCCGGAGGAGGAGCCAGGAGCAGGGTCTTTCGCGAAATTATAGGCGGAATACTGGATACAACGGTTTATTTCAATCAATCAGGTAATGGTGCAATTGGTGTTGCATTGCTTGCAGGTTATGGTTCCTCAGAGGCTGGACTGAAGGAAAAATCTCTAAAAATTTCAGACAGAGCTGTTATAACGACTCCCAATAAAGATACTGTACTGGAATATAAAAAGTATTACAAGAAATATCTAAAATTACGTGAAGTTATAGAAGATTTATATGAAGAACAGGAGATAGAGGAAGATGAATAAACGGTTTGAAAAGAATGTTGTACTAATAACCGGATCTGCAACTGGCCTGGGCGAGGCATGCGCTGTTAGATTTGCAGAAGAGGGTGCTGATATTGTATGTGTGGATATAAATGAGAGAGAAAATATAAAAACAGTTGAAGACTGTAAAAAACTTGGAGTAAGGTCAGTTTCTTTTATAAGGAATGTTACAGATCGGTCAGGAGCTGATGAGATTATCTCTTCTGTAATTAAAGAATTTGGAAAGATAGATACACTTATATGTTCTGCCGGACTGTATACCGGATCTTCCATTGAAGAGGTTACCATTGAACAATGGGAAACAATTATTGATATAAATCTTACCGGAACATTTCTTTACAACAGAGCAGTAGCTCCTATTATGAAATCCCAAAAGACTGGCAGTATAATTAATATATCGTCTATGGCAGGAAAAACAAGCTGGGAGGCCTCTTTCGAATACTCTGCTTCAAAAAGTGGCGTCATCGGACTTACCCGATCTATGGCGATGGAACTGGCACCTTACGGGGCAACAGTAAATGCTCTGTGCCCTGGTAATACTCTGACAGCAATGGTAAAGAGTGTTGCCAGACAAATTGGCGACAGAGACGGTATGACAGCTCAGGAGTGGCTGGATATGAGGGCTAACGACTGTCCAATGAAAAGACTGGCAGAACCCTGGGAAATGGCTGGGATTACAGCATTCCTTGCATCAAATGATTCACGATATATAACCGGACAATCCTTATCCGCAGATGGGGGAATGGTCCTGTAAAAAGGATAAAAATGAATAATAAAACTGAAAATCTGGTATACTCAAAACGGGAGATAATAACTATATATACCTCCAGTTTTATGATTTTGATCAACCTCATGCTATCTCTTACACTGTTTCCTCTGTATGTAAAATACAGAGGGGGGAGTGATTTTATCGTCGGCCTTCAAACTGGAATCTTTACCCTGGCCTCTGTAGTATTCAGGTTGTATTTCGGTCCACTAGCCGATTCTATGGGTAGAAGGTTCCCTCTGTTATTGGGGTCATTCATATTTGCTACAGCACCAATTATGGTTTGGTTATCACCAAATTTTTTTATTATGTCTTTGGCAAGGCTTTATCAGGCAATTGGAATGGCTACTTTTTTATCAGCGGTTGGTGCCTCAATATCAGATATGGTATCTGTGAAAAAAAGGAGTTCAGCAATTGGTTTATATCGGGCAATGGCAGCTTCTACCTTCCTCGTAGGCTCATATATTGGTTTTTATCTGATTAACAATTATGGATTTCCTTCCTTCTTTATTGCACTGGCAGGATCATCAATTTTTGGGATGCTAATACTATTTACTATCAGAATACCTGAAGGCGAAATGAAAACATCAGGAGGTTCTGTTAAGCCTGGTGACTTGCTTGCATTGATTAAAAATAAAGACCTTAGAGCCTGTTATACTGGAATAATTCTTTCAGCGGCATCTTCTGCAGCTCTTTTGACATATATTGCAGTCTATTTCATGACTTTGAAAAATAGTATCTCAACGCCGTTGTTTTTTTCTATATACGGGATTTCAGGGATAATAGGTTCTACATTCATAGGATATTTATCCGGGCGAATTAAACGTATCAATTTGGTTTTACCATTAACTTTAATCTTTGGAACTGGTCTGATAATACTTGGTTTGAACAGATTTGCTGGTACTGCGGTATTTTTAGCTGTTCCAGTACTAATTGCTTTTGGTTATTCCGGAAGCATTACTAATTACTCTACATGGATAGTAGACAGTGCACCAGGTAATTTAAGGGCTTCTGCTCTTTCTTTTCAGGAAAGTTCAATGGATATTGGGACTACCCTGGGAAGTTTCTTTTTCGGAATACTTGCGGCAAATTTTTATTATGCTCCTTTATTTATAGGTTTAGGTTTGTTAACCTTTTCTTTCCCATTGGCAGTAAAGATAGCATGGCGATAATTATGTTTTAGTTAAAAACAATAGATTTATACACATAGGGATATAGGTGGTTTGAAAATGGATAATGAAATTTTATTTGTGGAATTAAATATAAATGGTGAGCTTAAATATCTGCATATAAATAAAAAATGGACCCTCCTTCATGTGTTGAGAGAGGTATTGAATATGACAGGTACAAAGTATGGGTGCGGAACCAATGATTGTGGTGCCTGTAGAGTACTTATTAATGGAGAAGCAAAGAATTCCTGTGTTATTCCTGCTAAAAACCTGGAGGGGAAAGAGATTATAACTATTGAGGGACTTCAGGATAATGGTAGTCTGAATACTATCCAGAAATCCTTTGTAGATGCAGGAGCTATTCAATGCGGATTTTGTACCCCAGGAATGATTATCTCAACAAGCGCATTATTGAAAAAAAATCCCAGACCTTCAGAAAATGAGATAAGAGAGGGTTTAAAAGATAATTTATGCAGGTGTACAGGATATGTAAAAATAGTTGAAGCAGTAAAGCTTTCATCAGTCAGATTAGAGGGGAGCATAGGATGAGTGATCGTTATACAGATATCAAGAATCTGGAAAAGTCTTTCAGGGATAAAGGCTTAAAATATGTAGGTAAAAGAATTTTTAATCGTGAATCGGAAATGAAAGCTGCAGGTGAGACCATCTATATTGATGATATGAGAATAAAAGGGATGATATATGGTAAAATTCTTTTTTCTCCCCATGCCCATGCAAAAATTATAAAAATTGATACTAAAAAGGCTGAAGCCCTGCCAGGAGTTCATGCTGTAATTCACTACTTTAACAGTCCTCATGTTGTTTATAATGGAGCAGCCAGATTTTATATGGATTCAAGTCCAATGGATATGCCAAGAACAGAATATATTTTTGATGAAACAGTGAAGTATGTAGGTGACAGAGTAGCTGCTGTTTCTGCAGATACACAGAAAATTGCAGAACAGGCAGTTAAGCTTATCGAAGTAGAGTATCAGGATTTACCCTCATCAATAGATTTTAATAAAGCGGTTGTGAATGGTTCTCCTCAGGCAAACCCAAATGGTAAAGATGGTTCTAATATATGTGGTGAATGGCTTGCATACGGGAATGCAACCGAGGAGGAAACAAAAGAAAGTATTGAATCTGCAGAGTTCACTTTTAAGGATACTTTTAGAACTCCCAGAGTTCATCATGGCTATATGGAGCCAGTATGTCATATAGCCGATTATACCAGAGAAGGAAAGTTAACGATCTGGTCATCCTGTCAGAATGTATTCTGTTTCAGGGATGTAATTGCCCGGGCTCTGGAGTTGTCTCAAAGTAAAGTCAGAGTTATAAAAACAGTTAGTGGAGGTGCTTTTGGTGGTAAGCTGGAGGTTATGCATGAAGTAGTTGCTGGTTTATTATCAATGCGTTCCCGCAGACCTGTTAAATTACTCCTAAATAGAAAGGAGACTTTTATCTCCACTAGAAGCAGACATGAGGCAATTCTTACTGTCTCAACCGGATTAAACAGAGATGGTAAAATTCTTGCTCAGCATGTAGAGTCGCGACTGAATACCGGTGCATATGCGGGAGCGGGTCCAAATACTGTGGGTGCACAGTCAGAGAAAATGTTTGTACTGTACAATGGTGATAAAATGTTTTACCGGGGAGCTTCTTTTTATTCAAATACACCTCCTGCAGGAGCCATGCGGGGCTATGGATCTCCCCAGATACATGCAGCCCGGGAAACACATATGGATCGGATTGCAGTGGCATTGGGTATTGACCCTGTAGAACTGAGAAAGCTAAATGTAGTACTTCCCTACAAAAATAACAGCCTCGGTAACAATATGCATAATGCACTTATTAAAGAATGTATTGAAACAGGGGAAAAAGAGTTCAATTGGGCAAAGAGGCGAAAAAATGCCGGGGAGAATCAGTCCGGGAGATATAGAAGGGGAGTTGGTATGGATATTGCCGTCCATGGAAATGGATGGTTTCCTGTTTACCAGGATCTGAGTACAGTGACCATAAAGATGAACAATGATGGTACAGCAGTACTTCTTACAGGTACTCATGACCTTGGTACAGGGTCAAGAACAATTTTTAGTCAGATTGCAGGAGAGGTTCTCGATATGTCTCCCGATTTAATTGAAATAATTGAAGCTGATACAGATATAACACCTCTTGATCTGGGAGCACAGGCTTCCCGAACAACTTACATTGGTGGTAATGCTACCATTCTTGCAGCAGCAAATCTTCGGACACAGTTATTGAAAGAGGCTTCAGCGATTCTAAAGCTTGATGATTCGGAACTTATTATCAAAGATAGAATTATAAGTTCACGGAACGATCCACAGATTTCCTGTTCGTATACAGAAATAGTAGCTTCTGCCCAGGCTGGTAAATATGGAGTTCAAAGAGATTTAACTGCTACAGAGTCATTTGAATCTGTAAATTCTGTTGATAGTTATGTAGCAGTATTTACAGAGCTTGAAGTAGATATAAATACCGGTAAAGTAAGAGTTATTGAAGTTCTTCCTGTTCATAATTCAGGTAAGGTTATAAATCCCCTATTATTCGAGGGGCAGGTAAATGGTGGTGTCCATATGGGTCTTGGATATGCACTGTCCGAGGAGATGCTTATTGATTCTGAAACAGGTCGTATCAAAAACCCTTCATTTGGAAAATACAAGATGTTCAGAGCGGATCAAATGCCTAAAATCACAATTAGAACAGTAGAAAGTCCTGAGGAGGCTGGTCCCTTCGGTGCTAAAAGTATTGGTGAATGTGCAACTGATGGAGTTGCCGGAGCTATAGTAAATGCTGTAAGTCATGCATTGGGGAATGTGAAGCTGGACAGGATCCCCTTAACTGAGGAATATCTCAAGTCTGTTATAATCGCGAAAGTGGCGGCAGATATAGTAATAGAGGAGAACGAATGCGAGTGACAGGGTAAAGGAAATTAGGATTTTTTTAATTTCCAAATTTACTGCCTCTTTAGATGAACATCAAAAATATATCTATCCCCTCTATACCAGCTCCTACTGTACTCGAAGGGAATGTTGTCCTCTATGAAAGAAATTCTTTGTATACACAAAATAGGGTCACCGTTTTTGATACCAAGGAAAGAAGCTGTTTCTGCATCTGCAGAAATTGCCTCCAGGTGTTCAGTAGCGTTTAATATCATTCTATTATAACTGTTACTGCATACTGAATATAAAGATTCCTTTTCGAAATTGAAATGAAGAAGTCCCGGGCAAAAAGCTGAAGGAATATAATCTTCGTGTATTACAATTGGTTCTTTATTTGCAAACCGCAGACGTTTTACTTTAAAGACTCTGTCTTCACTGGTCAGTTCCATGGGGATTTGCATGAATTCCGGAGCAATTATTTCTTCTGCTTCTAAAACCCTGGAGCTGACTTTAAAACCTCTTTCTTCCATATCATACTTAAAGCCTTTAAAATTTTCCTGACTGTTTTCAATTCTGGGTTTTTGAACAAAGGTTCCATAACCCTGCTTTCTAACCAGATATCCTTCGTTCACCAGTTCAGTAACTGCACTTCTTGCAGTCAATCTACTAACACCATATTTATCTTTTAGCTGAGGTTCTGAGAGAATTTTTTCACCAGGTTTAATCTTTCCGTTAATTATTTCATTTAATATATCTTCTTTAATTTGCCAGTAAACAGGTACGTGACTTTTCCGATCTATTATCAAAATATCTTCCTTAAGATTTTGTAATTATTGACAACAATTATTGCACAGGATAGTATAGTTGTCTATACAATTAAACACTAAGATAATAATGAAATTGAGTTAGATTGATTTGAGAGGATAAGATATTGGGAATAATAGAATTTAGAAGGTCAGAAAACACTTTATGTGGTCAAAATCGTGTATTTGGAATTGATTGGTCCTTTTCAAAATCAGATGCTGCAGAACTTCCGGAAAGAAGGTTTGACCTTGAAGTGAATCCTTTTTTTCTTAAAATATTTCATATTAACGATCTCCATGGCAATATATATAGTTTTAATAGCTCTGGCACAGCTATTCCTGTGTTTACAAAAATAGTTGATCAGGTGGAGAAGGAACGGATTGCTGTAGAAAAGCTGGATAACAGTGGAGTTCTTTTTCTTTCTGCCGGAGATGACAGTATTGGTACATCCCTGGATTACCTGACAGGTTATGATGGGAAAGGTTTTATCACCCATCCGGTCTACTCGGCTTTTAGTCTTGCAGGTGTTGATGCTACTGTACTGGGGAACCATGATCTGGATACCGGTATGAGCACTCTAAAGCTTTCAGTTTCTGAAAATTCAGAATTTCCTGTGTTATCTGCGAACCTGGATCATAAGGGAGAACTTGACGGTTTTGTTTATCCAGGTGCAATAGTTGTTGTAAAAGGGATAAGGATAGGAATTATCGGTCTGACAACACCCGGACAGGTTCGTACCAGGCCAGGTTCTGAATATACAGTCCGGGATCCCTATGAAGCTGTCACACAGCTTTACGATGTTTTAACTCCTCTCTGTGATTCAATTATAATACTCAGCCATCTGGGATACAAACTTGGTTCTACTTTTGCTACTGTAAAAATGACTGGAGATGTTGAATTGGCATCCAGGCTGGGGGATTATAAAATTGATACAATTGTTGGCGGTCATACGCATGATTTTCTGAATATCCAGGGGCTGGAGGCTAAAAATCTCGTTAATGGAATTCCTGTTCTCCAGGCAGGTTATAATGGTTTGTTCTATGGGAAGGGAACTCTAAAGATCTCCGATAAAAATAAAATTATGAATAGTTCTATTTTTCCTACAGGAACCCTGTCCGGAAGTAGTCATTTTGATACAGCCTTTTCTTCCTCAACAGCAGGGCAGCATATGAAAGATCTACAGATTCCTCTCGGCGTAATGAACCTTCAGGGGAAATTCAGCAACAATGAATGTGAAATTAATAATAACGGTGCTGAAAGTCCTATAGCAAATTTTATTACCAGTGCTTTAGCATCTGAAGTCAGGCAAAGAGGTAGAGTAGTTGATCTGGCCGCAATAGACAGTTCAAATATGGTATCTGTTTTTAATTTTAGAAAAAAATCAGTAAATATTATAGATCTATACCGCCTGATGCCATATGCTGATACTATTGTGGCTTTTTCACTTACTGGAAAAGATCTTGAAAAAATTCTTACTTCCAATGCTCTGCGTCTGGATAGTGATTATATTTCGAACATCACAAGAGGGTTTATTCATTTTAGCAGGGAGCTTAGGTATACTATTAACAAAACAGACAGAACTATTTCTAATATTACGATAAACAATATTCCTATTGAAGATTGCTATGAAAGATTGTTTATCATAGCTGCACCGAATTTTGTTCAGGGTCTTGGGGCTAACTGGGAAAAATCAAAAGAGATGCATAATATAGTTCTTCACAGTATGAGTGCCTTTAAAAAAGAGGATACCGGTCTATATGTACGAAATGAATTACTTAATTATATTAAAAAACATGGAGTAACAGAAAATAGTGGTTTTCTTACTGACAGCAGGATCAAAATTATTTAGAATTTACTAGAGCTAAAGCCACCACCTTTGAAGATGGTTGTTAATTCTCGGATCTGATATGTTCCGAATCAACCGATCCGGATAAATCTGTCTGTAGTCAGAAACTTAGCTTCATTGCTAGATCCATAATTTCAGGATTAAAAAATATCTCAACATATCCAATTTTATAATCACTTAAATCATAATAAATTTCATCCCATATCAGCAATGGTGTATTTATTTCAATACCGAATTTCTCAGATATTTCAGGAGCAATTCCTGCTCTCTGCCATGCTGTAGAGTAGGCTGAATCCACATTACAGTATTTTTTAAGGGAATCTGTAATAATTTCGGAATAAACACCTTTTTCGGGTTTACGTCTTATATATTTATTTAATAGTTCAACACGTACAAGAATCGCAACCCGGTCGTCTGCAAAGAACTGCAGTTCATAGGATAAAATATCTTCGCTTGCCGCTTCCGGGATTCTAAAGAGCATTTGACTGCTGGGATCTTTAATACAGGACTCCGAACGTACTGTTTTAACCTTATAACCTGCGTTTCTAAGAATTCTCCGGAAATCAGAATTTATATCAACCCTCATGACAAGATTACTTACTGCCGGATGGCCAAAGTTACCCTTACCGTGCCATCTTGTTATGACTCCCTCCTGTATAAGAATTGACATTGCCTTTCGAACAGTTTCACGGCTCATGGAGAGCTTCTTAGAGAGAAGATTCTCAGGTTCAAGCTGATTATCTCCGGGATCCATATTTTGAATCTGTTTAAGGAGGTATTCTTTCATTTGCAGGTATAGTGGTTTAGTAATTTTGTATTTCACATTTTCTCTTTTAAAATAAAGATATATAAATAAAATAGGTTATTGGAGTTGAGTTGTCAATATTCCCGCTACTTAAATTTACTCTTCATATCTTTAAAGAAATCTACTGCTTCTTCCCCTTTTACCTCTGTTTCCGGGGTATGAAACTCGATAAGTTCTTTTGGGATTTCCTCTAGAAAGGGAGAAGGGCCGGTATCAACTATCTCATAACGGACTTTTCTTGTTTTGCAGCTTGTCATAAAAAGTTTTTGTTTTGCCCTGGTTATTGCTACATAGAAGAGCCGTCGTTCTTCTTCAATATTTTCCGGATTTTCCTCGATAGCTCTGGCATGAGGTATAATATTATTCTCAACCCCTGCAAGAAAAACATATTCAAATTCCAGTCCCTTCGAGGCATGTATTGTCATAAGGTTCACCTGACCATTATCACCATCATCATCATCATCTCTTGTCAGAAGGGTAATTCTGTTGAGGTAGGTTCCCAGTGCCTTTCCTTTGTTATCAGGATTTCGTTCCCATTTCTCAAAAAGTTCCATAAAAATACCAATATTTTTGTACTTCCACTTTGCCAGTTTCTCATTCTTCTGATGTTCGACAACCAGGTATCCCCAGTAATTTATTTTTTCGATTAAATTCCGGATAACTTTAGATTTTTTTTCCTCTTCATCCTTTAAGAGTTCCTTGTATTCTTCAATCATATCTATAAATTCCTGCAGACTGCTTTGAATATTGTCTGACAGAGGTGAATCACCATCCCACCTGAGTTCGGCTGCTCCTGCATATAAACTGCACTCTTTCTTTTGGGCAATTTCCCTTATTTTCAACAAGGTTGCTTTTCCAAGACCTCTGCGGGGTGTATTCAAAATTCGAAGGAAATTGACGTCATCATCTGGATTATCCAGAACCCGTAGATATGCAACAATGTCTTTTATCTCTTTCCTTTGGAAAAAACTCTGTCCCCCGGAGACTTTGTAGGGAATATTTTCTGCTAAAAATGAGTTTTCAATTAGGGTACTCAGATTATTTGTTCTAATAAGTACGCCGAAATCATGATATTTAAGTTTCTCTCTTAAATGGAAACTCTTTATCATTTCTGATATAAAATCAGCCTCTTTCATCTCATTTTCAGGATAGTAGATCTCTATGGATTTTCCATGTCCTATTCCTGTCCAGAGTTCTTTTTCCTTTCTGTTAGTATTGTTGGATATTAAACTGTTTGCGGCTGCCAGGATATTTTCTGTCGACCTGTAGTTCTGTTCCAGTTTTATCTCGGTAAGTTCCGGAAAATCTGTTTCAAAATTTACTATATTCTGATAGTTTGCACCTCTCCATGAATAGATAGACTGGTCATCATCCCCAACAACACAGATATTTCTATTTTTTTGGGCAAGCTCTTTAATAAGACGGTACTGGGCTATACTTGTATCCTGAAATTCATCCACCATAATGTATTGATACTTTAACTGATAGGCTTTAAGAATATCAGAAAATTCTGTAAAAAGTTTTACCGGAAGAATAATCAGATCATCGAAATCTACAGAATTATGGTTAAAGAGGTATTCCTGGTATTCTATATACAGGGGCTTAAAACTGTTATTGGTATCTGTCCATTTTATCCTGCCCGTTTTAATTGATGAGAAAAGATTTGCTACTTCATAAATATCCAGAACATCCGGAGAGATATTTAGTTCCCTCGCGGCCTCTTTTATTGCAGAGATTTTATCAGTTTGATCATAGATGCTGAAATTATCATTGTAACCCAACTGGGATATGCTCTCTTTGAGAATTTTAACTCCAAAGGCATGAAAGGTTGAAACTGTCAGGTTTGTGAGTTTTTTACTTGTCAGAGTTTTAACACGTTCTTCCATCTCTCTTGCAGCTTTGTTTGTAAATGTCAAAGCAAGAATATTAGATTGATGGATCCCTTTTTCAAGCATGTGGGCTATTCGGAAGGTGATCATTCTGGTTTTACCGGATCCGGCTCCTGCAATTATAAGCAGGGGGCCGTTTAGTTGTTCCGCAGCCAGATATTGCTTGTCGTTGAGTTCTTTTTTTAGGTTAATTGCCAATATTAAAATCCTGATTTAAAGGGCTATTTCTTTAGTAAAAAACGAAAAAGTTTCAATGCCGAAATATGTTATGGAAAGTACAATTGTTCCGGAAATAACTACTCCGATTAAAACACTTAAAAAGGTTTTTTTAGGATCCAGTCCAAGAATCCATGCTCCCAGTGTTCCTGTATATGCTCCTGTAATAGGAAGAGGGACTGCAACAAACAGTACTATCCCAAAGTATCCATATTTTTTTACCTTATTCTCAAGTTTATGTCTTGCTTTTTCAACAAATCTTTCAAAAAGAGTTTCGTACCAGATAAACTTAACAAGGAGTCGATGAAATGTTGAGAGGAAAATATAGACCAGAGGCCCTACAGTAGCATTTAGGGCTACACAGTAGATCCAGACAAAACCAGGGGATAATCCGTTTGTTAAAGCGTAGGGGATTGCTCCTCTAAGTTCTGAAATAGGAAGGAGAGCAAGAAAAGCTGTTATTACATATACCATCTAAATTACCTTATCTCTATTGCGTCAACCGGACAGACTTCATGACAGCAGTAGCACCTTATACATTTATTATAATCTACAGCAACAAACTTTCCATTTGCTCCCTGTTCGAACCAGTTTGCGTTTGAAGCACATATTTTAATACATTCACCGCATTTTATGCATTTCTCTTCGATAAAATAGGGTTTCGGTTTCATTCGCTGCTGAATTTTTTCAAACATTCTAAAGTGAAACAGGTCAAAAATTATATTTTGAAAGGTTTTAGTCTTTATCAGTTTATAGTTTTCGATTTTAGCTTCTTTTAGAGAAAGACCTTCCAGAGAAATATCGGCAAAACTCTTTAGCCCCAGATCTCGTTTAAGTGCCAGTTTATTTGTTGGAATAAGGTTCGGATCATAGCCAATAATTGAAGATGCAATTACATCCACTGCTACTGCATTGCTTCCGGCTAAAATAATTTTTCCCGGTCTTGGATAACCATTTCCCGGGCCTGGTCCCTCCATGCCTATTACCCCATCCATTATTGAAAACGCAGGTTTCACTGCTTCAAGGAGATCGAGGATCATCTCTCCAAAATTATGGCGGTTAGGATAAGTTACATGGTAGGGTGAGTTACTTAGTCCAGGGATCAGTCCAAAAAGGTTCTTTACTGCACCTGTAAAGTACATAAGCTGATGAGTTTTTAATTTTGGGAGGCTAATTATCATATCGACTTTATCTACAATTGCAGTTACTTTGAATTCCTTCTGCATTTTCCCTGTTTCGGAAGTTATTATTGTTTTTTCTGTAGTGAAATCTACCCATTTCGCTCCGGTTTCTTCTGTTACCTGTCTTATTCCACTTTTTTTACCGGAATATCCAGGTTTTTGAAACCCTGGAGAATCTCCAACATATATTTCAACAGCACCCATCTTTTTCATGTACTCAATTACCGAACGCACAAATTCTGGATGAGTTGATATTGCTTTTGCAGGATCAGAATCCTGGAGGATATTAGGTTTTAACAGAAGGTTTTTACCTTTTACGTCTATTCCTCCGGACAGTCTCATTACTTCTGCAATAGCCTTATCAAGTTCTTCTGATGCGTAGGTGTTGCATTTAACAAGTCCCACTTTTGCTTTCACTTTTATTTCTCCCTGTTAACAAGTTCATCGAACAATTTATCATAGTCTTTAATTATTGTGTTCCAGCACAATTTGCTCATTCTATCTATTAATACATTTTGTTTAAAGGCTTTATCTCCTGTCAGGGTTCGTTTAAGTCTCTTTTCAAGATCATAATCATCACTGAACAGACATTCAGAATGAAACTCCTTTGGAATAATCTCAGGGTAGGAGAGTCTGTTTGGAAGAAGTGGCCTGCAACCTGCCAGAGTTGCTTCTATAACCGCTATTCCATAATTTTCCTGGTTTGAGGTGCTGATAACAATATTTCCCCTTTTTAAGAGATTAATATATTCATCATAGTTTTCAAGATAGCCGGTGTGTATAATCTCATCTCTTAAAATTTCTATTGCCTTTCGAAAAACAGGTGGGTATTTCTTGTATCTTTCTCCCAGAAGAGCCAGTTGGAATTTAATACCATCTTTTTTTAGATTAAAAAGAACATTAAAAAAATCTTCCGGGTTTTTATCATATTCCCAACGGTGGTTCCATATAATAACAGAATAAGGATTTACTCCATTATTTTCGTCTGTTCTTTTCAGAGCGCTGCCATCAATTCCAGGATATAATACCAGAGATTTAAGTCTGATTCTGTTAATACTCCAGTTAGGTACACTATCCGGCATGTGTCCAATAAACAGTGGTAACTCCCTTAGAAATGTATTCATGTGAGTGTGGGAATTAAATACAACCCTTTTTGCACCAAGGGCATTTGTAAGATCTGTTAATCCGTAGTGATAATCAAGTTTTTCACCTTTATTCAATGGGTATGCAAGCTGATTTTCATGAAAGTAGAGAACAACAGGCGGACAGCTGCTTCCGAAGAATAATTTTAGATCAGAAATATTAATAAGATCGGTTGTAAATATCAGTTCATAGTCTTCAATATTTTTTACCTGCTCTGAAAAATAGAGTGCAGCTCCTTTCATCCTCCATTTCCAAAATCTGGCCGGCATGGTTAACAGATCAATTTTATATTTTGAATTCTTTACCAGTCCATCTGCAAAGGCTTTGTGGGAACCACTGTAGAAGGATTCGAGAAATAATATCTTAAGGGGTTTCAAAAACATAACGAATTCATAGAGATCGTAAAAGCCTCTCAATAGTTTTATTATTTTATAAAGTTATTTAATTGACATCTGCTTACTGCCATACTACCATCATATTTCCATAAAGGGGATCAAATGTCCATTTCAAACTCAAAAGAATTATTGATAAAAGCAACAGCAGAGAAATATGCTGTTGGTGCTTTTAATGTTACGAATATTGCTCAAATGGCTGCCGTTATAGAAACGGCTGCAGAATTAAAGGCTCCTGTGATTATTCAGACTTCTGTGGCTCCTGTGAAACAGCTGACTCCTGAGTTATTCGCCGCAGCATTCAGGAATATTGCAGAAAGAGTTGATATCTCTGTGGCCATTCAGCTTGACCACTGTACCAGTATCGATCTTTGCAAAAGGTGTATAGATGCCGGATATACAAGTATTATGATTGATGCCTCAAAAGAGACCCTGGAAGATAATATTCGAATTACCAAAACTGTTGTTGATTATGCAAGGGAAAATAATGATGTTTCTATTGAAGGTGAACTTGGAACAGTAGGTGGTGTAGAAGACCAGGTAAGGGTTGTTATGAGTCAGGTGGAACTTTGTGATCCCCAAAATGCTTTGAAGTTTATAGAAGAAACAGGTCTGGATAATTTTGCTCCTGCAATTGGTACTGCACATGGAATTTATAAATCCAATAATCCTGAAATTGATATTGACAGGTTAAAAATAATAGCTAAATTAATAAATGGAGGAAAAGTGGTTGCCCCCCTGGTGATTCATGGTGGATCGGGATTATCCGAACAGATTGTCAGAGATCTGGTTTTTTCCGGAGGATCAAAATTTAATGTATCTACTGAGCTTAAACATGTGTGGATTAAGGGTGCCGAAGAATATATAATAAATGCCCCTAAAGAATTTAACCCTGTTAAAATGAACAGGGTACAGATGGATTTAACGATGAAGCTTGTCCATTCCTGGATTGATCGTCTCGGAAGTTCCGGGAAAAGCGGGGTATAGTAAATGGGTAGACTTGAGGCTGTATTCTTTGATCAGGATGGAGTAATTATAGAGACAGAAAAAGAGGGTCACAGGGCTGCATTCAATACTGCATTTAAAGAGTTTGGGCTCGGAATTGAATGGGATGAAGAGTATTACTATGAACTGCTCAAAATCGGGGGCGGTAAAGAGAGGATAAGGTATTTTCTGGAAAAGACCGGATTCAGCAGCTCTGAATACAACATGAATTCTGATAGTTTTATCAAGCAGATCCACAATCGTAAAACAGAGCTGTTTATAGAGTTGATTAAAACAGGACAGCTTCCTCTGCGACCAGGAATTCGTAGGCTCATGGAGGAGGTTAACCGGCAGGGAATATTTTTGGGAATATGTACAACTTCCAATGAAATGGCAGCAAGGGCAGTCGAAAAATATATGCTTCAGGGTATCTCCGTTGATCTGCTTCTGGCCGGAGATGTAGTTTTGAAGAAGAAACCTGATCCTGGAATTTATCTCATGGCACTGGAAAAATCGGGTATTGCAGCGGATAATGTTTTTGTTATTGAAGATTCGGGAATAGGAGTTTCTTCCGGAAAGAGTGCAGGCTTATCTGTACTCGCCACGATTAATGAATATACTGAAAATGATAACCTTGACCCGGCAGATATTATTGTTGATACCCTTGGTGATCCTGAAGGTGTCAGATCCCATCTTATTAAAGGCAGGCTTATGGATGAATATAAAGGCTTTATCGATGTTACCCTTTTGGAAAGTTACCTTTTACAAACTTGACATTATTGCAATACTTTTTTAGCCTGTACCAATGAAATATAAAGCAGTAATTTTTGATCTTGACGGTACTCTTCTATATACATTGGGAGATATTGCCCTGTCTGTGAATAGAGTATTAACTGAGCTGAATATGCCTACCCATCCGGAAGAATCATATATGAAATTTGTAGGACATGGATTAAAAGAAACTTTGAAACGAGCCTGTATAAAAGATTGCTCTGACGAGATTATTGAAAAAGGATATTCAAGGGTAATAGAAGAATATAATAAAAATCCTGTTAAAAATACAAAGCCTTATGAGGGAATTCCTTTTTTGCTCGACTCACTGGTAAATATGGGTGTAAAAATTGCTATTCTTTCCAACAAGGAAGATAGTCTGGTAAAATATATAGTTAAAATACTTCTTTCTTCCTGGACCTTTACCACTGCTCAGGGAATACTTCCGGATGTTCCCAAAAAACCGGATCCCTCTGCAGTATTTCAAATTCTAAACGATATGAATGTAGATTCCTCTGAGACAATTTTTATAGGTGACAGCGGTGTGGATATGAGGACTGCTGTAAATAGTGGGCTTCTGGGGGTTGGAGTCGCCTGGGGGTACAGGGGTGTGATCGAGCTTACAGAATTCGGTGCAGATATTATAATTGACAAACCTGTAGAATTGTTAAGAATAGTAGAGGGAAATGTTATACAAATATGCAGTCACTCGGGGTACATTATATTATAAACAGGTTGCTGAGTATTTTGCCCCGACAAAATGGATCGAAGTAACAGGGAGTTTGTATGGATCAGAATGAACTGAATCAAAAAATAAGAGAATATCTGGAATTTGAAGAACATCCGTACTTTAAAGATGATTTACAAAAGATAATTGATGAGCAGAATTCCGAAGAACTGAATGACAGATTTTATATGGATCTTGAGTTTGGAACAGGAGGTCTTAGGGGTGTAATCGGAGGAGGATACAATCGTATAAATCCATATATTATTCGAAGGTCTACGACTGGTCTGGCAAATTATATTAAAAAAACTACAGAAAATGGTTCTGTTGCAATTGCATATGACTCCCGGAATTTTGCTTCCCTTTTTGCTGAGGAAGCAGCTCTTATTCTTTGTGCCCAGGGTATTAAAGTATATTTGTTCTCCTCTTTGAGACCCACTCCGGTTGTTTCCTATACTGTAAGAAAACTTGGCTGTACAGCCGGTATTGTTATTACTGCCTCGCATAATCCGGCAGAATACAACGGTTATAAGGTATTCTGGTCTGACGGTGGACAGGTAGTCCCTCCTCATGATGTATCAATAATCAATGAAGTGAGCAAAGTCAGAGGAAAACCACTTACCATGGATAAGGAACTTGCACTGAAGAAAGGACTCCTCCTGTTGATTGACAGGGAAATTGATGACTCCTTTGTTGCTCTTGTAAAATCCTGTAGTTTCAGACCGGAGCTAATGAGAACCCAGGGGAAGAATCTGAAGATCGTTTATACTCCCCTTCATGGCGCGGGTACCATTCTCGTTGAGAGAACACTTGGTGAAATGGGAATAAATGTTATTACTGTACCGGAACAAAGGGATCCGGATGGCAATTTCCCGACAGTGGAATTTCCCAATCCGGAAATAGAATCTGCTATGAAACTTGGACTTGAACTTGCCAGAAAGGAGAAGGCCGAGCTATTGATGGGAACAGATCCTGATTCTGACCGTCTTGGTATTGCTGTCCCCGACGGTGATGATTATCTTCTTGTAACCGGGAACCAGTTAGGTGTTCTCCTGGCAGATTATATTTTTTCCTCTTTAAAGGAAGCGGGAAGACTTGATGAAAAAAGTGCTTTTGTCAAAACAATAGTAACTACTGAGCTCCAGAAACTTGTTGCAGAATCCTACGGAATTAAATCGTATGATGTTCTGACAGGATTTAAATATATAGCAGATAAAATTCATGGATTTGAGAAAACAGGTGAGAAGTATGTTTTCGGAGGGGAAGAAAGTTATGGTTATCTGGTAACTGATGAAATCCGTGATAAAGATGCCGTATCTGCTGCATTTTTAACTGCAGAATTAACACTTTATCTTAGGTCAAAAGGTAAGAGTGTGATAGATAGAATGAAAGAGATATGGGATAAACATGGATATTTTGAGGAATTACTGATTTCACGATATTTAAAAGGGGAAAGTGGAAGAACTAAAATGGAAGAGATGATCTCTTCAATGCGGAATATGCCTCCTGCCCAGTTCGGGGGTATACCGGTTTCATATATGAAAGATTATAAGAGTGGTGAAACCTATAATGTATCAGACGGTACAAAAGAAACGAATATTGATCTTCCATCTTCCAATGTTCTTCAGTTTTTACTACAGGACGGGAGTATGGTGACAATACGACCTTCGGGGACTGAACCTAAAATTAAGTTTTATGCTTCCTGTAAGGGGGAAGCGGGAGCTGATCTTTTATTGTCAAAAGAAGAAGTCAAAGAAAAATTAAAAAGAATAGAAGAGGATGTCGATGAATTCCTTGGATAAGAGTGATATTGCAGAAAAATATGAATCCCGGATTAACGATCTGGAGTCCTTACTTGAAATAAGCAAGAGTTTGAGTTCAAATTTACACTATTCATCGGTATTGGACTCAATTCTTTTAACCTGTATGGGGAGAGCAAGAGTTTTAAAAGCCGGATTATTTATCAAATCAGATATAAACAGTAAAGAGTTCACTCTTCACAGAAACTACGAGGGATTTAATCCTGACAGGAAGATAAAGTACTCCATAAAAGAAGATTCCGGACTGGTAAAAACACTACGAACGAATCCGGCATGTTATACCATGCCGGAATTATTGAATAAGGTAACAAATATTGCAGATATTAAGCCTTTTGCCATACTTGAACCGACCCTGGTTGTTCCCCTGATCAACCGGGGCAACCTGCAGGGTATTATTGTTCTGGGTGAGAGAATAATAAATGAACCTTTCATTGAAGATGAAAAAGACTTTCTTTTAAATGTTGCCGGCATGGCTGCTATTGCGATCGATAACGCTTTTCTCTTTGAAGTATCAACCACAGATATGATGACTAAGCTGAAGCTGAAGCATGTACTTTTTCAGAGACTTCAGAAAGAATTTGAGAGGAATGAAGGTTCCTTATTTCTTCTAATGATGGATATTGATCATTTTAAAAAACTTAATGACAGTTATGGTCACTCCTTCGGGGATGTTGTGCTAATAGAGGTAGCTTCTGTCTTAATTGGTTCTCTGCGCTTGCAGGATCTTGCGTCAAGATACGGGGGAGAAGAGTTTGTCATTGTTCTTAAAAATACAAATCTTAAGGATTCTTTCAGTATCGCTGAACGTATCAGGATGGAGATAGCGTCTCTGGAATTTGATTACAATGAAGATGGGAAAAAAGATAAAGTAAAAGTATCTATTTCGACTGGTATAGCAATGTATAATCCCAACCTTGACTGCGTCCCGGAGGACTTAATAAAAAGAGCCGATTCTGCCCTATATACAGCCAAGGAAAATGGAAGAAACCGTGTGGAAGTTGCAAAGTAGAGGCACCTCATGGGATGCCTCTACCTGATTTTTTAATCGCAGATATCAATAAGACTAAGAATACGGTCTGCTTCGTGAATTCCTACATCAATCAAATCCCTCAGGATATCCTTTACACTCTGAATTTCAGAAACAATTCCTACACTCTGACCGGCCATCAATGAGCCCTCTTTAATATCACCATCTATTACTGCTTTACGAAGGCCCCCAATCCAGAACTCTTCCAGTTTGACTCCTGCTTCCTGCCGGCTGATTGTACCCCTTTCCAGCTGGGCTAAAAGACCAAGTTGCAGTGTTGTAAAATTTTGTACGCCTTCATTTACTATTGATCGTACAGGAATTACAGGAACCCTTGGATCAAACTGGGCAGTAGGAATTGCATCCTTGCTCGCAGCCTTAATAAAAGCCTGTTTGAAGTTGATATGGGCAATAGATTCCTCTGCAACTGCAAATCTTGTCCCAAGCTGCACACCCGAAGCCCCCATCATGAGATAATGGATCATCAGGAGACCGCTTCCAATGCCTCCTGCAACAAAGACAGGTACTTCTGTAGTATGGGGCAGGATCTGTTCTGCCAGAACACTGGTAGAAACAGGGCCAATATGTCCTCCCGCCTCATGACCCTCAATGATAAGGGCATCCACACCCAGTTTAATAAGCTGCTTTGCGATCCCCACGGTAGGTGCAAAGCACATCATTTTACTACCGGTTTGCCGGACTTTGGTTATGGCATCTCTTGGAGGCAGCCCTCCTGCAAAAATTACGTAGGGGAATTCAATTTCCAGGATATGTTCAAGCTGTTTCCTGAAATTAGGAGCAATTCCTATAAGATTTACACCGAATGGTTTATCTGTGAGTTCTTTGGTTTTTTTATTTCATCCTTAAACATATCAATGGGCATATTTCCGCCTGCAAGTACACCAAAGCCGCCTTCATTCGATATTGTTGATACGAGCTGTGCCTCGGAAATCCAGGACATAGCTCCTCCAAGGATGGGATAGTCCACACCCAGAAACTGCTGTCCCCGAATAAATAATTTATCTAATAGTTTTTTTGATTTTTCCATATATATACCTCGGGGCACATTAAATCAGAATAACTGGTATTATTCAAGTTGGGAAAAAATTACTTATTGACAATCTGACTCCAGTAATTTAGCCTGTACTATATGTATATTGTTATTCTTGGAGCCGGAAGAGTGGGCTATATGCTTGCCCGGCAATTGATTGATGAGGGTAAGGATGTTGCTCTGATAGAGTTAAATGCTGATCGGGCAAAGAATTCATCCAATAATCTGGATTGTCTAGTAGTAAATGCTTCCGGGACAAATATTGATACCCTGAAAAAAGCTGGTATACAGAAAGCCGATGCTTTTGTCAGTGTCACCGAATCTGACGAAATAAATATGATAGCCTGTGGTCTTGTTTCAACGGAATTTGCAAAACCTGTAACTATTGCCAGAGTTCGCAGTATGGATTATTCCGATACGAAGCTGATTGAAAACAGCATATTAGGAATAGACCATTTTATCAATCCGGATAAAGAGGCTTCACAGGCTGTAATCAGAGCTCTTGAATATGGAGCAAGAAGCGATATTATGAAGTTTGAGAACGGCAGGATTGAAATGCGTGACCTTCCTCTGGGAAGGGATTCTGTATTTATCAATAAACCCCTGAAAAGTGTAAGAAAAGATCTTGGATTTGAGTTTTTAATTTCTGTTATTATACGGGATAACTATTCCATAATCCCTGACGGTGAAACAATTCTCCGGGAAAACGACAGGATCTATCTCCTCTCCACAGAGGAAATATTCGAAGATATCTATACTCTTGAGAATCTTGGGGATCAGGAAATAAAAAAGATTCTTCTCGTAGGTGGCGGTGATGTTGGAATGAATATTGCCGAAATGATTCTGGAAAATCAGGAAGTTGTTCCTAATTTAATAGGACGTCTAAAAAATATTCTTCTTAATAAAAAACGCAATAAACTTCATATAATAGACAAGGACTATGCAAGAACCAAAGTTTTATCCGAACGCTTTCCCCAGGCATTGGTTACCTGCCAGGATATTATGGATGAAGGTGTTCTTGAAGATGAAGAGCTTCTTAAGAATGATCTGATTATATCTGCTACAGGGAATCATGAGCTGAATATTATTGCCGGCAGTTATGCAAAATCACTTGGGATCAAGAAAGCAATTTCCCTGGTTATGAAAGACAGTTATCGTCATATGGCTCATAATCTCAATCTGGATGTGACTATAAGCAGGAATACAACAGTCGTTAATTCAATTCTTAAGATACTCAGAAGGGGAAATATAAAGAATGTTTATGCCATTTCCGGTGGTAAGCTTGAGGTGCTTGAGTTCTCTATTTCAAATAATTCAGGTCTTGTGGGCAAAAAGCTCAGTGATATTAAACTTCCAAAGAATACTCTGATAATACTGATTACCAGGGGAGAAGGGACGATAATACCATATGGAGATCTTATTGTGGAAGAAGATGACCATATTGCAATTATTACAGAAAGAGAGTCGATTAAAAAGCTGGAAGGACTCCTGGTAGAGTGAAAGTAAAAACTGTTCTTCATGTTCTTTCAGTCCTTATGCTGATTATTTCCCTGTTTATCTTCTTATCAGCTCTGGTAGCTCTTTATTACCGTGAATTCAGTTCAGTCTTTGCATTTCTTAAAACACTGCTAATTGTAGTGCCGCTTTCTTTATTGGTTTATTTTATGACCTGGAAATCAAAAAACGGTGTTTTAGGGACCCGGGAGGGTTTTCTTCTTGTTTCTTCAAGCTGGATTACTGCATCCCTTGCTGGTGCGCTTCCTTTCACCTTTGACCATGAGATTCCCGGTTATACAGATGCCTTTTTTGAAACGATGTCAGGATTTACCACCACAGGTGCTTCAATCCTTACAGATATTGAGGGACTTTCCCATGGAATGCTCTTCTGGCGTTCCATGACACACTGGCTCGGAGGAATGGGGATAGTAGTTCTTACAGTTGCACTACTTCCTCTTCTTGGAATAGGTGGAACACAGCTCCTGAGAGCCGAAGCACCGGGACCCTCACTGGATAAGATAACGCCTAAAATAACACAGAATGCAAAAATACTATGGCTAATCTATGTGGGTTTTACCTTTGTGGAGATTGTTCTTCTTATGTTTGGGGGAATGTCACTTTTTGATGCCTCTACACATACCTTTGGTACTATGGCAACAGGCGGTTTTTCAACAAGAGCAGCCAGTGTAGGAGCCTTTGACTCAGCTTTTATACATATAGTTATAACTGTTTTTATGGTTCTTGCAGGGATGAATTTTAATCTCTACTATAAAATTTTATCAGGTAACTTTCGAGGGTTTTTTCGGGATACAGAGATGAAAGTCTATATTTCCATTTTTTTAGTTGTGACTCTATTAATCAGTATTAATCTTCTTGGTACCTATGGTTCGTTTGGAAAAAGTCTACAGTATGCCGGATTTCAGGCAGCTTCAATCCTTACAACAACAGGGTATGCAACTGCAGATTATTCTCTCTGGCCGGCATTCTCCCAAAATGCACTTTTTTTTCTCATGTTTGTTGGAGGATGTTCCGGTTCAACCGGGGGCGGATTAAAAGTTATCAGAATTGTCACTCTGTTTAAACTTGCCATTCATGAGATGAAGCAGATGATCTATCCCAGTGGTGTTTTTAGATTAAGGATGAATGGCATTGTGATGAAAAAGGATATTGTATATCCTATTGCCGGTTTCTTTTTTCTATACTTTTTACTTCTTCTGGCTGTAACTCTGAGTGTGTCCTCAGGAGGTTATTCAATAATTACTTCATTTTCTACAGCTCTTGCTACTCTTGGAAATATTGGACCTGGATTTGGCAAGATAGGTCCGGCTTTCAACTATTCATTTTTTCCCGGATATATCAAATGGATTCTCAGTGTGGCAATGATGCTGGGACGACTCGAAATTTATACAGTTCTTATACTTATTACACCCAAATTCTGGAGACCCTAGTATGAATGAAACCCTTGAGCTCATTGGAAACAGAAAATCTGTTAGAAATTTTAAAGATAAAAAGATAAAAAGGGAAGATATAAATACCATTATAAATTCTACATTAAGAGCCCCTACTGCCGGAGGTCAGATGCTTTATTCAATAATTGAGGTGGAAGATCCGATCCTTAAGGATAAGCTGGTAGTCACATGTGATAACCAGCCTTTTATTGCAAAAGCACCCCTGGTGCTCCTGTTCCTGGCAGATTATCAGCGAACCTACGATCTATTTATCTCCTCAGGTGTTATAGAGTATGCCGGTAGAGAGGGGATTACACATCGGACTCCTGGTCCCGGAGACTTTATGCTTGCATCCTGTGATGCATTGATAGCGGCTCAAACCAGTGTTCTGGCTGCTGAATCTCTGGGTCTTGGTTCCTGTTATATTGGAGATATAATGGAGAACTATGAACTTCACAGGGAGATGTTTGATCTTCCTGATTATGCTTTTCCCATAACAATGCTGTGCTTCGGATATCCTGAAGGAGACTATTCGACCAGATCGGTCTCTCCGAGATATCCCGGAGAATATATATGTTTTAAAAATCAGTACAGGAGATTAGACCAGCCGGACTTTTCACAGATGGTAAGGCCTGTTGAAGAGACCTTTTTCAAGAGTCGTAATTTTACTGGAAATTCTGAAAATATTGGACAGCATTTCTATACAAAAAAATTTACATCGGATTTTACTCTCGAGATGAATCGATCTGTACAGAAAGCTCTCGATATCTGGTCAGGAATTTAAGAGCCTGTAGTATCTTCCAATCTCATCATGTAATTCATCTATCGATACATATCGTGCTTTACGTATTGTTTCTTTACCTTTCACAAAGATAAGTATTCCGGGGATTGTAAATATGGAAAATTTACCTGCGGCTTCAGGGAACTCATCAAGATCTATATATCTTGCTTCCATCCCTATGAACTCTTTTATAAGTTTTTCTATTTTGGGAATCAACGCAATACATACCCCGCAGGCTGGTCTGGAGAGATAGAGGAGTCTGAAATCACCTGACTCTTTAAATGTATCAATCTCTGAAATTGTTTTAATATTTTGCATAGACTTTTATTTATTATTTTAAGTAAGTTGTCAAGTGATCCTTTGAGCTGGTAGTACAGTTTTATGTTTAAAATATAGAAATAGCTTTTACCAGGGTGAAAGCTGCGACTTTTGGTAGTGCTTATCGATTTTAAAAATATAATACATTGGTATATAATATCTAAAATATCAAAAATATGTATTAAGAGGGTAGGAAATAATATAATTCCAAGAATATAAAAAAAATACTTGCAAAACCTAACATAAATACTAAAATATGTTTTATGACAAAAATTTATGATTTGGAAGAAGTTGAAGGTAAACTTATTACCCTTGATAGTAAAATAGATTCTATAACGGACTACATTTCCGAATATCGTGATTTAACTAATCATAGCTATAATGTAAGAATTACAGGATTTTCAGAATCTGATTTTGTTGAGTCCCTGTTTGACGGAATGTTTCAAAGCATTGTCCAGAAATTAAATACTGAAATTATTTCTTCAAGTACAGAAGGGACAAGATTTAATCTGATTCTGGAAAATACCTCAGATGCAGTTCTGGAGCTGGATGAGGAGGACCGAATACTCAGAGTTAATCCTGCGTCCCTCTCTATTTTCGGATACAGGGAAAAAGAGTTTCTGGAAAAAAGTATCTATGAAATAATAAGTGATTCCTATCATGACAGCTATAAAAGGCGAATTGAAAACGATACTGTTATAAGAAGAACTGCCACATCTATCACAGAAGATGATATTCATGTATTTCGGGGAATAACAAAGTATGGAGGTGTAAAGTCGTTTGAAGCCTTCTGTACACTAATAAGAAGAGACAGGAACAATGTTCGCCTAATGATAATCAGGGATCTGACTATTAATCAGAGTCTTATAGCCGAGTTAAAGGAAAGCAAGAATAATTATGATGCTCTTTCTGAAACAATTTCTGAAGTAATTATCAGAATAAATGAACAATTTAAGATAATTTATGCAAACTATGCTGTTAAACAGGTCTTTGGTTATGACAGGAGTTTTTTACTTAATAAAGATTTTAAAATTCTCTTTCCTGTCTCCGAATTTACACGATATGAAGATGAATTCCGAAAGTATTTCTATGTTGATTTCAAAGATAGAAATGAAATGGGGTTGAAAAAGATTATTGAAATACTGGGAAAGAATAAAAACAGGGGAATTTCTCCTATGGAGATGTCTTTCGGAAATGCAAAGGATCTCAGCGGGAGAACTCTTACATGTATTATCAGAGATATAACCAACAGAAAAACAATTGAGAGAAAACTGAGACATCTTGCTTTTCATGATAAATTGACCAGTTTAGGTAACCGGGAATTTTTTGATACAGATATGAAGGCATTTTTTAATGATTATGCTAAAAATAATAACCTGACTGCAGTTCTTCTTTTTCTGGATCTGGATGGTTTTAAGCAGATAAATGACACTTTCGGGCATCAGTCTGGTGATGAACTGCTGATACAGACTGCAAAAAGACTCCGTAGAACTCTTCGGGACAGTGATTCTGTTTATCGGTTCGGTGGTGATGAGTTTGTAATACTTATACGAAATATTGGAAGAAAAACTGAAGCTGCAACTGTTGCAGGTAATGTTCTGAATGAGATACGAAAACCCTATACCCTCATTTCTTCTCCCAATGGAAGCAGTGTTACAATAGGTGTAAGCATTGGAATTACAATGATTCCTGAAGATGGTGCTGATATAGAGAAGATAACTAAAAATGCAGATCTGGCTATGTATAAGGCTAAAGGTACCGGTAAGAACAGATATGTTTTTTTTAGTGGAGACCTGGATACTTTTGCCCATGAACGATGGCAAATGGAGCAGGGACTTAAACTTGCAATAACAAATGGTGAAATTGATATGTATTATCAGCCTATTGTTGATATAAAAGGTAATCCA
>JAJRQE010000171.1 GCA_024280415.1 Spirochaetota bacterium
CCTCTGCTCAGGGAGCTGGGTGAGAAGCTGGGTATAAGCCTTGAAACCCTGATGACCATGAAGAAGCAGGAAGTTATTTTTTCAATTCTGAAGGCTCATACTCAGGAGGGAGGAATAATCTATGCATACGGATCCCTGGAAATCCTTCCGGATGGGTATGGTTTTCTGAGATCTCCTCAGAATAGTTATCTTCCCGGTTCAGATGATATTTATATGTCGCCTTCCCAGATCCGCTTATTTATACTGCGAACAGGCGATACTGTTTACGGACAGATAAGACCTCCAAAGGAGGGGGAACGTTTTTTTGCAATGCTCCGGGTTGAAAAGGTCAATGACGATGATCCCCTTGTTGCCCAGGCCAGGGTTTCTTTCGAAAGTCTTACTCCTCTGTATGCAGAGGAACGTTTTGACCTCGAAACTAAAGATGGAAATACATCTACAAGAATGATAAATCTGTTCTGTCCCATTGGAAAAGGGCAGCGGGGTCTTATAGTAAGTCCTCCGCGAACAGGTAAAACAATTCTTCTTCAGCGTATTGCCAATTCAATAACAACTAATCATCCGGAAGTTTTCTTAATTGTACTTTTAATCGATGAACGTCCCGAAGAAGTAACTGATATGAGGCGTAGTGTTAAGGGCGAAGTAATAGCTTCAACTTTTGATGAGCAGGCCACAAGGCATGTGCAAGTGGCCGAAATGGTTATCGAAAAGGCTAAGAGACTTGTTGAACATAAAAGGGATGTTGTTATTCTTCTTGATTCAATTACAAGACTGGCCAGAGCCTATAATCAGACTGTTCCTACTTCCGGTAAAATTCTTTCGGGTGGTGTGGATTCCAATGCTCTCCATAAACCAAAAAGATTTTTTGGTGCAGCACGAAATATCGAGGATGGTGGAAGTTTGACAATAGTTGCAACCGCCCTTATCGAGACCGGATCGAGAATGGATGAAGTAATCTTCGAGGAGTTCAAGGGAACTGGTAATATGGAGATCAACCTTGACCGTAAAATGGCAGACAGAAGATTGTATCCTGCTATAAATATTAAAAAATCGGGAACAAGGAAAGAAGAACTTCTTCTTAGCGAGGATGAGCTGAACAAGATGTGGGTACTTCGTAAGGTAATAAATCCTATGGATGATATGGAAATTATTGAGTTACTCATTGACAGAATGCGCAAAACTAAGAATAATGAGGCGTTCCTTGCATCGATGAATACAAAATGATGAAAGAGATAGTGGAAGAGTATTCATTGAACGGGCTTTGAAGCGTAAAATTATAATAATGAAAGGTCTCCGGCAAAGTTATTCGTTTGCAGGAGCCTTCTTAGATAGTTGAAATTAATGAGATTGAACGGGCAGCATGTCATTATGACTGTCTGTTGGAAGTCATGACGGAGGAGAAAATGAAGGCAGGATTACATCCCAAATATGAGATGACAACCATTAAATGTGCCTGTGGTAATGAGATTCAGACAAAATCGACAGTGAAGAATATTGAAGTTGAAATATGTTCAAAATGTCACCCTTTTTACACAGGAAAGCAGAAGCTTGTTGATACAGCAGGGCGAATTGAAAGATTTAACAAAAAGTATGGTGTTAAATCCAGCACTTAGTGTAATGGCGGTCTAGTCATAGACAGGGACGGGACTAACCCGTCCCTGTTTTTTTGTATATAGATACAGTAGATTCTGTGTGCTACCAGCCCGATTATAAGCAGGAGGGGGAACCAGTCCCCGAGAACAGTGTATACTGTCAGGTATTTATTCATGTAGACGGGTACATCTGCAGTAACTGTCTGAGACTGGAACAGCGGCAGGGTATAGTTCATCCTGCCCCAGGGATCTATAACAGTCGTAACGCCTGCATTTGTCGAACGTATGAGTACACGTCTGTTTTCAATGGCTCGTAGTCTTGCTGCAGCAAGGTGCTGGGTCTCACCTGATATTGTCTTTGACCATGAGTCATTTGATAAATTAATAAACATATCTGCTCCGCTTTTGATCATATTCCTGGCAATATAGGGGAATGAATCCTCAAAGCAGATAGGTGTTCCGAATTTTACGGAAGATCCGTCTGAAAGTGGTACCTGGAATATTATATTCGGGGCTCCGATTGTCCAGCCTGGACTGTTTAATCCGATAACATTTTTGAACAAACTCTGAACAAAGCCGATATTCCAGAAGGGTATGTTCTCTGCAAACGGGACAAGGTGGTTCTTGCCGTAGTACTTCAGTATCTCTCCAGCCGGAGAAATTAATAGAACTGCGTTTAGAGCAGACATGGTTTTCCTGTCAAGAATATATGGACTGCCGACAAGAAGCGGAATATCAGTTTCTTTCAAAAAACTGGAAAAGGGATCTCCCCTGGGAGTTATCTGGTATCTATTACTGTTTTCTGTATAGGGATATCTAAATGCATTTTCGCTCCATACAATCAAATCCGGTTTTCCGTTGGTTTTTGCAAGCTCCTTGCGGGTGAGTTCCTGCCCTTTCCGGATACTTTCAATTTCCTGTCCTGTAATCCAGGAGTCGGCATCCTGCTGCACAAGTACTACTTTCAACGTTTTTTCCCAGGGGATCTCTTTCTTATTACTGTAGAGTCCGTATAAAAGTGTTCCAGAAATAATAATTACTGTAAAACTCCAGTTAAATATTGTACTTTTATTTCGATTTATCAGTGATTCAAGAATCATGGCATTTACAAGCACTATGAGGAATGAGATCCCCCACTGACCTGTTATATCTGCAATTTGTACGATAGGGAAAATACCTGCAGTCTGAGCCATAAGTCCCCAGGGGAAACCCATGTATCCAACAGATTTTAGATATTCATATCCCACCCAGACAGCTGCAGTAAGAAAGGGGCGTAAGGATCTGTTTTTTCCTATAAAAAAGATGGCAGGACTGAGAATGATAAAATAGAGAGTATGGGTAATGACTACTCCGCCTAATGTCCATATTGAAAAATCCTGAAAAAAGAGAAGCCAGAAATATATTAACGAAGTTGATACAATACCAAAAACAGCTCCTGTTACAATTGAGTCTTTAAGACTGGAACTTGTGTATATAACGTATAGAAGGGGAACAAGAGCAATTAATGCGATACTAATACTCCCATAATGGAGAAATTCATTGGGCTGAGCCATTGCAAAGAGTACAGATGAGATTATAGTGAGCATAATCCGTCTAAGCTTCATTCTGCAATACTACAGGAAATTTATAAACAATAATAGTATTTTAGGTATATGAATGTGTCTTACTTTTTGGATTTGAAAATAATTTGTTGATTTTCAGGAGCTTTTCTAATAGTATGAATATCGGTGGTATAATTTTGAAAGGAACTTCTCTCGAAGAGCTTAAAGTAATTCACAAAACTGAGTACGGCGGGGAGCCTGAGACTATAGCTGAAGCTCCTGGTGTTATAAATTTACTCGGTGAGCATACAGATTTTAGTGATGGTTATGTTATACAAACTGCTATAAACAGCTCTGTAAAAATTGCAATATCCCGACGAAAAGATAATTCTCTCCGTTTTTTTGCTTCGGATTCAGGTGAGAGAAAAAAAACAACAATAGCAAACTTAAAATATAAGCGGGAAGACCGGTGGGCAAACTATATAAAGGGAGTTCTCTTCGAGTTCATCCAGCTTGGGTATAGTTTTAAGGGTCTTGATATAACAGTTACCGGAAATATAATTCAGGGAATAGGGTTGGGCTCCTCTGCTGCAATTGGGATTGCAACTGCTCTTGCTCTCAGAGAGCTTTTTAGGTTTAAACTGGCGGATATTCAGGTTGTTCAGGCTGCATATTTATCCGAAAGTGCCTTTATAGGGAATTCGGAGCGTCTTACCGACCAGTTTTCAATTTTCTATGCAGAAGAGAACAGTGCTGTTTTTCTGGATATAAGAACCCTTGAGTATGCTAATATTCCTTTTGATTTAAGTGAATACAAACTTGTCATAACTAATAGTAACGTACCGGTTATTAACAGTGATCAGGAGATACAGGAACGAAGAGATGAATGTCAGAATTGTCTTCAGGTTCTTAATTCCAGGGGCAGCGGTTCCAGCCTGAGGGATTTTAATCAGATGGATCTGGAGCAGGGAATGGAGAAGCTTACAGAGTCTTCCAGGAGGCTGTGTCTTCATGTTATTGACGAGAATCAGCGTGTTCTTGAGGGGAAGCGGCAGCTGGAGCAGAAGGACTATCTTTATTTTGGCAGATTAATGAACCGATCTCACGAGAGTCTTCGGGATAATTTTGAGGTATCCTGCCCTGAATTGGATTGGCTGGTAAAACGTGCAGCAGAGATCGATGGTTGTGCAGGCTCCAGAATGGCAGGTCCCGGATTCTGCGGCTGTACTATTTCTTTAATGAGAGAGGATGCATTTCCTAAGTATAATGAAAGACTTGAGGAGTATGATCGAATATTCGGCTTTCAGGCAGAATATTCGATTTGTGAACCCACAGGATGTGCAAAAGTAATTTATTCAAATGTTAGTCAAATTGATTTTGAGTAGGATTAGGAATGTCTGATTATCTGGAAGCAGGCAAACGCTTTCTCGAAATGAAAAATTATAGAAGTGCTCTGGAAGAGTTCCTTCTGGTAGACAAGGATCCGTCAGATTCTCCTGATCTTTCCTATTATCTTGGAATCTGCTACACCAATCTTGAAAAATATGATAAAGCTCTGCTCTACTTGGAGCAGGTTGTAACTACCCATTCTGATGTTCTTCTGGTATATCAGTGCCGGCTTATTTTAAGCTACATATATTCCATAACCGGCAGGTATAAACTTGCAGAATTTGAGTTAAGTGAACTTGTGGGTGTTGGATTTGAATCTGCACAGATATATGGAACCTACAGTTATATTTCATATTCACAGAAACTGGTTGATAAGAGTCTTGAGTATCTGCGTAAAGCCGCAGAACTTGAACCGGAAAACCCTAATGTTTTGAATTCTTTAGGATACATACTAGCAAATGAAGAGATTGATACGGAAGAATCTATAGCTGCCTGTAAAAAAGCTGTACGCCTTAAAAGTGAATATCCTGCTTACCTGGATTCCCTGGGATGGGCTTACTATAAAGCTGGTAAAATTGATGAGGCTCTGGTCTATTTGAGAAAAGCATTTGCACTGTCAAATACCAATAAGATAATTGCCGGGCACTTGAGGATTGTCATAGACTACAGTAAACAGAATTAAATCACTTCTGTGGTTTTATAACAGAGTTACTGTCCCTTATACTGCGGAATGGTTATTATAATTTCCGGACAGGCTGCTATTGGCTGTAAGTATATGGATGGAAAAGCATGAGTGGAAAATATTGGATAAAAGAGGTATAATCAGTTTGTGAAAAGATCTATTTTTTTTATAACAGCTGCTTTTCTTATTGTTTTTACATCTGTCGGACTCTTTGCTCAGATTGATCTCGATGAAGTTGATGCAGCTTTTGAGTTCCAGTGGGGAATAGTTTCATTCCACAGAGGGGAATTTAATAAATCTATCCTGGCCTTCGAGAAATCACTTACTTTTAAGCCGGATTGGGAAAAGACCCGGATATGGCTGGGGAATGCCAACTATCGTGCAGGGTTTACAGATGCCGCCATCAGTTCCTGGAGTGAGGTTCTTGAACGCGGAGGCGGCTCAATTGATCTAAAAGTCAAAGTTGATAATTTAAAATATCTGCGGAGTATGGGGCCTCTTTTAAAGGGAAATTCCCGGTTTGTTTCTTTCCATGAGATCGAGGGAAATACTTCGGAATACTCGATTTTTAAAAGGCCCAGTTCTCTTTTTCCAACCTTTGACGGAGGGTTCTATCTTTCCTCGTTTGCAACGAATGAAATACATAAATTTTCGGCAAATGGAGTTATTCAACAGACAATCCGAGGGGGTGTTACAGGAATAAATCATCCTTTTGATATTTTAGAAACAAATAAGTATCTTTTTATATCAGAATATTCAAGTGATCGTATACTTAGAACATCCCTTTCCGGAAATAATATTTTCCGATTTGGCAGCTCCGGGACTGGTGATGGGGAACTGTTAGGTCCCCAGTTTTTTGCTGAAGATGATCAGGGGCATATCTATGTGACTGAAAGTGGGAATGCCAGGGTTTCCAAGTTTGATTATGACGGGAATTTTATTTTTTCTTTTGGAAA
>JAJRQE010000172.1 GCA_024280415.1 Spirochaetota bacterium
CAGACAATATAACAGTGAATGAGGTATTAAAGTCTCTTAAAATGGAAGACATAGCAAAACTTGCAGCTGTATTAAGCCATGAGAATACTCACCGTCTGGATTTTAAAGCAGGAAGAGATACCTACGAAGCGGCTGCACACTATAACGGAATGAACACTTATAATGACTTAAAGAATGCTTTTGATCTTAAAGGGGATTCTACTTTCTCCATGCAGATGATCTCTGCTTTAAAGGAACCTGGAAGCTATTTAGCAAATGCTGGATCCGCAGATTTTTGGAAGTTGGTTGAAAATGATGATGGATCAACTACATTAATCGATGATGGACGCGGCGGAGTTTTCTATGATGGTGAGGATGGTGAAGAACATGAGATGGGTCATTATACAGGTGGTAGTCGTACCGAGCATCTGCAAAAAATAATGGGTATGAATCTAAGCCCTGAAGAAAAATCCAGACTAACTGCCGAAATGTTGGTTGGACTAGGTTCAGCTGAAACCTTTAAAGGTGGCAGCTTTGTTGATACTGATGGCAATCCAATTTCAATAGATTTAACTGGTGAATGGTCTGATAGAATGGGAGCAGCTTTGGATTATAACAGGATGTTTGTTGATACCTGGCGTAATGATGGGAATATGGATTCCATGATTGACCGCCTTAGTTTAATGAATGTTGCTGAGCAATATGGTGCTAATTCTTCAAATAGAGAAAAGTATTTAATGGACATGACAGCTAAGGCAACAGACTTTTCAAATAGGTTTGAGGAAGGTCTGGCAACTGAGCATTTATTCTCTCAGACAGAGATAGAGAATAGTGCAGGCTTTGGGAAAGATGCTCTTTGTTATGCTACTGTTCCGGTTAATCTTTATCAGTTGAATGATCCTTCTATTAGTCTGGATATGATTGGTGGTGCTTTGAATAAAGCGAATAATAATGAGTTTATTCTTAATGATGGCTGGGTAAGAGAATATGACAAGTATATGAAATTACTTGGTAATGAATTTAATTCTTCTCAATATCTTACTGCAGGATCAGATTTTGATAATCTTAACGATTATCTTGCTTCGGATTATAGTATGGCAGATATACGTTATACAGGGACAAGACCTAATGGGAGTTCTCGTGAACATCACAAGCTGTATAGAAATGATTTTACAATAATAGATCCTTCTCCGTCTCCATTGGAATGGGGCAGTAGAACAGATGATAGATACAGAAGTCTATACTGGATGAATTATTAGAAGGTTAAAGATGATTAAACGATTTATATATGTTTTTATGGTGGTTTTTATTTTTACAGGTTGTCAACCTAAGCTTAGCATTGATGAGAATATGGTTTTAGTTGAAGGTGGAGAATTCCTGTTAGGAAAGGAAGGCGTAACAAGCCATCTGGTACGTGTCAGGCTTGATAATTATTATATTTCAAAATATGAGACGACTGTTGAGCAGTGGGAAGTTTTCCTTGAAGAAACTGGAACTGTTTATCAATGGAAAGATGAATATACTGATATGAGAGAGGAAAGCCCTTTTCCAGATTCACCTATTGGAGTTCATTGGCAACAAGCAGTACAATATGCAAACTGGGTTAGTGAAAAATATGGGTTGGAAGAATGTTATATTATTGATGGAGATGATGTTGAATGGAATCTCAATGCTGATGGATATCGTTTGTTAACTGATGCTGAATGGGAGTTTGCCGCCAGGGGGGGGAACCTTTCCAAAGGATATGAATATGCGGGAGGTAATGATCTTGATGAAGTTGCCTGGACATGGTGGAATTCTGATAAGATTGCGCATCCAGTAGGAACCAAGAGAGCAAATGAGCTAGGTCTGTACGACATAAGTGGCAATGCAGATGAATGGTGCTGGGATTTGTCATTAAAGTATCCCAATGATCCTTCAATATTATTAGTTAATCCTATAGGTCCATCTATAGAAGAGTATTTAAAAATAAAAGAGCAACGCTATCGTATTATTAGAGGTGGTTTTTCAAGAGGTTCTGAATTGTTTTTTTTACGCCAGTTTATAGAGCGGGATTGTATGAATTTGGAGTGGGTGCTGGTGGTCCTGGAATACGCTTAGCGAGAAACGCTTCAAATTAACATAAGAAACAAGCTAACCTGCAAAGCCCGGTCTTTCCGGGCTTTGTCTGGTTCAGCGCCCATCTTATGTTCTTATCTGTTAGGGTATAATAGCTTTTATCTTCGAGTGAAAGTTATTATTGTTTAAGTATAAATCCCAGCAAATTCAGTTAACTGTCTCCCCGGCTTCACAGGCTCCACAAAGTCTGCAAAAGTTATCCTTCTTTTACCTGTTCCATACACAAAATTCACCAGACATTGTTCCGCCCTTAGAAGCCTCCCAATAAATTCACCCGGCCTGGTCGTTCGTTCCTCACTGCTCGGCTATGCATCCCTACCCAGTGCGACACGGCAGACAATTTCCGGAAAGAATGAAAGAGATAAATTTTGTGTTTTCGGCTATTGATGCGCCCGGAACCGGATGAGCAGTCGAATAGACGTTGGAACAGACCCGACAGTAAGAATAAATTCATTCTGAAACAAACCAAAGAAAAAAGTTACCAGATAAAAATCGGGCAGCTCAACTCAGCTATTCGACTGCTTAAATCCTAAGAATTTGAACCCAGTAACTCTAAAGAGACACAACCACAACAGTCACTACCTTTCACGGTTCC
>JAJRQE010000173.1 GCA_024280415.1 Spirochaetota bacterium
CTCTCTTCAAAGTCCCCCCGGTACTTTGTACCTGCAAGAAGCCCCCCAAGATCGAGAGAGAATATTCTGTAACCTTTTAGTATATCCGGAATCTTTTCCTCTTCTATCCTTGCGGCAAGACCTTCAGCAATCGCTGTTTTTCCAACTCCAGGCTCTCCAACAAGTATGGGGTTGTTTTTCAACCTCCTGCACAGAACCTGGATTGTCCTTTCAACAATTTCATTCCGGCCAATCAGAGGTTCGAGTTCATCATCAACAGCTGCTTTATTTAAATTCCTTGTATAGGTCTGAAGAGCACTTCGTTTACCCGTTGTCTGTTCAGATCCATCTTCATCAGCCGGAAAATCGCCAGAAGCGGATTCGTCACTTTGACTGCTCACAGCTTTAAGCAATGCATACCTGGTTAACCCTGCCTTACGTAAATAATAGGATCCATGAAGAGTTTCCTGGTCGAAAACAGACACAAGAAGATCTTCCAAATCTACAGTTCCTTTGGAAGAGGTCTCGGTATGAAATATTGCACTCTCGATTACAGCCTGAAAACCAGCAGTCTGAAAGGGTTCTTTGTCCTCAATAGCCGGAACAACCTCCCTTAGATAGAGGTCGAGATCCTTTTTTACATTTTCAATATCTACTGCACATTTATTAAGAATTTTTTTAACTGACTCAAAATAGAGAGCGACATGGAGAAGGTGCTCAGGAGTAAGATATTCATGCTTACGATCTTTTGCTTCCAGATATGCAGCATTTAAAGCATTTTGAACCTCATCAGAAATTTTCAATGACACACTCCAGAGGGAAATTATTTTCCCGGGCCTTTTCCTCTACCTGTATTACTTTTGTACTTGCAATATCCAGAGTATAAGTACCGACAACACCCCGACCCTTTTTATGTACATCCATCATTATCTTAGTTGCCTCACCTGCGGTTTTATGAAAAATACCCCTGATTATTTCAACTACAAAATCCATGGTTGTATAGTGATCATTCAGTAGAATAACCTTGTACATACCGGGTTCCTTTAGCTTTGTATCAACACCCTCATCCTGATCAGTATCTATATTTATCCCTGCAAATTCTGACATTCCTCAAAAACTCCCTTTAATGGCTATGACTGCCATAAAGATGGTTATACTCATGAAGCAGTTCGAGGGTCTTCTCCTTGCATTTACCGCAGACAGTTCCAATTTCAGTCTTCTCCTGAAGTTCTTCATAGGTGGAGACTCCACGCTTAACCTGGTCTTCAATATCCTGATCCGTTACTTCCTTACATTCACAGATTATTACAGCAGTATTACCTTTAAAAGGGTTATCCCTTCCCTGCTTCTCCAGATAATCATCAATTGCGGTACGGAGAGCCCTGTCCCCTAAAACCGAACAATGAAACTTATGGTTGGGAAGACCTCCAAGCTGATCAGTAATATCTGCGGGAGTTATTTTATATCCCTCTGCAAGGCTCATACCTTTCACAAAAACAGAGAGCATTGAGGTGGAGGCTATAGCGCTGGCACAACCGTAGGTTTTCCACTTACAATCTATTATTACGTCATTCTCAACTTTTATAGCAACCAGCATCTCATCACCGCAGGCCATACTGCCTACAGTTCCACTGCCATCTGCATTGAATTCTGCTTCATCTTTTAATATATTTCTGGGATTTATAAAATGATCCTTAACAGTCTCTGTATATACCCAGTCCGGTCCACCCATTATTCTGCTCCTTCCTGACTAATTACGGATCCCCGATGCTTCGCGTCGAAGGGATGCATTGGCGAGCAGCAAACTTGTTTGCGACCAGCCCCCGTATTATCTTTTTTACGACTAATTACGGGGCCCCGATGCTTCGCGTCGCCCGTATTATCTTTTTTAGGTCTAAATGTTGACATAGTTCTAATTTTTTCTATTATTTCCGGTAATATTGACAGTACATAGTCAACATCCTCTTTTACATTAAATTGTCCAAAGCTGAACCTGATTGATCCGTGGGCATATTCTATATCCAGACCCGTTGCAAGCAAAACATGGGAGGGTTCCAGAGAACCTGTGGCACATGCCGATCCTGTAGAAACAGCAACACCTGCGAGATCAAGATAGAGCAGAATCGATTCTCCTTCGGCTCCCGGAAAAGAGACACTCAGCGTTCCCGGTAATCTATTATCAGGATCACCATTAATATGAATATCAGGTATTGAGTTCACAATTCCAGCCTGTAGAGAATCCCTTAAAGCGGCAAGCTTTTCCATTTCTGTTTCCAGTTCCAGCCTGGCAATTTCTGCAGCTTTACCTAAACCTGCAATACCGGGTCCATTTATTGTCCCTGCCCGAAGACCTTTCTCCTGATGCCCACCGTGAATGAAGGTTCCAATTTTCTGACCTTTTTTTATATATAAACCTCCGACTCCCTTGGGACCATAAAACTTATGCCCCGAAAAACTAAGAAAGTCTATCTCAAGGTCTTTTACATCTACCTTTATCTTCCCAAGCCCCTGTACCGCATCGGTATGCATAAGAGCACCTTTTTTATGGACTATACTGGCAATTGTTTTTATATCCTCTATGGTTCCAATCTCATTATTGGCCAGCATTACAGAAACAAGGGCAGTTTTCTCATCTACAGCTTTCTCAAGCTCATCAATTTTAAGTCTGCCCTTACTGTCAACACCAATAAATTCAACATCCAACCCCTCTTTTTCAAGGGCTTTCGCTGTTTCAAGAACACTGGGATGCTCAATTACAGTTGTTACAATCTTGTTTCGTCCCTTTGAATAAGCAGCAGAGAGAAAATATTTTAGAA
This sequence comes from Spirochaetota bacterium, assembly GCA_024280415.1. GTDB lineage: Bacteria > Spirochaetota > Spirochaetia > B11-G9 > B11-G9 > JAJRQE01. The sequence continues at coordinate 2,796 of JAJRQE010000173.1, forward strand.
CCATATTATTTGATTCCGACCCCCCCCCGGTAAATATAATCTCTGAAGGATCAGCATTTATAAGCAATCCAAGCTGTTCACGAGCCCATTCGACCCTGGAAAGAGCTTCTCTTCCAAAAAAATGCATACTCGAAGGATTTCCGTACAATTTAAAGCTGCTTGAAAGCTCATTTACCACTTCAGGATGAAGGGGCGTTGTCGCATTATTATCTAAATATATTGTTCGTTCGTTCATTTGCTATGTTCAATCTCCCTGTTTGAATAAAAATAAGCACCAAAGAGTTATTAGTCAAGATATGACGGCAGGCAATTTATTTAATTGACATTATTTCGGCCGGACGGACGCAAACAAGTTTACTACTCACCTATGAACCTCAGGCTATCTAGGGGTTTCGTTTGTTTTTTACAAAACAAACCGCCTGCGGCTCCCTTCCTATCCCTGTATTATAAAATTTATAAAAGTATTGATATTGAAGCACCAGAACAATTATTACTGTACTATCTGGTATGTCATTATATAAAAATAAATACCGTATTGAATCTACCCGTCTTCGGAGTTGGGATTATGCATCCAATGGGTATTATTTTATTACAATATGCACAAAAAACAGGGAGTGTTTCTTTGGGAAAATTGCAAATGGGAAAATGGAATTTTCTAATATTGGTAATATTGCAAAAAAATATTGGCAGGAAATTCCAAAACATTTCCCCTTTGTTAAATTGGATAAATTCATTGTAATTCCCGACCACATCCATGGGATTATCATAATTGATAAACCGACCAAACCACAGAATGTAACAACCGCGTTTTCCGGTAGAGACGCGTTTGATGGTAGAGACGCAAGATCTTGCGTCTCTACGGGAAAAACAAATATATCCAATAAATTTGGTCCGCAATCCGGAAATATTGCATCAATCATTCGTGGTTTCAAAATCGGTGTTACAAAATATGGAGGAAATAATAATATTTATTTCGGTTGGCAACCCCGTTTTCACGATCATGTTATTCGTAACAGGCAGGATCTTTACCGAATACAAAAATATATCCAAAATAATCCGTATAATTGGAGAGGATAATCGATTATCATAATTGATAAATCAACCAAACCACCGTAGAGACGCGTTTTCCCGTAGAGACGCAAGATCTTGCGTCTCTACGGGAAAAACAAATATATCCAATAAATTTGGTTCGCAATCCGGAAATATTGCATCAATTATTCGTGGTTTCAAAATCGGTGTTACAAAATATGGAGGAAATAATAATATTTATTTCGGTTGGCAATCTTGAAATAAATTATTATTTAGCAGGCCCGTAATAGACAGAGCTGTCCTTTCCACTCCTGCCGAAATGGGAAACCTGAACCTCCACAGGCAGCATACGCCTCCCAAAATCAGAATCCCGTTCTGTTTTAAATTTCAGAGTATATGCTCCAAGGGTTTTAGACCTGAGATTTCCGACAATTTCTTTTATTCCCGCCGGTCCATACAGAGGAAGAGTCAGTCCTCCGGTTTCTTTACTTAGAAATTCGAGTTCAGGATTCATATCCCCTTTATTTATATAAACGGTATAGAATACAATATTATTGTTACTCAGATAATCCAGTGTTTCGGTTAAACTGTAATGTGAAAAGGCTTTTTCATTCAGGCTGCCTGATGATAGAAAGACAACAGCCTTCCTCCGCCCCCCTCCTATAAGCTGTGCTGCAGCCAGGCGGACACCAAGATCAAAACTCCAGTTTTCACTAAAATTTGTCTTACTGGTAAGTGACTCCTTAATAGCATCAATCCCTGACCCGCTTTTAACTTCCAGAACGGGAACCTCTTCTGCGGTCACCAGACTTAAACTTCCCCTGCCGGCTATTGAATCAAGAATATCCCCTATTCCAGCTGCTTCTGTATCATTTTTACCTCTCATATAAGGAGAACCTTCAACAAGAAAGCTGAATTCAATAAAATCAGTACTGTTTCCGGAAGATATCAAAGACATACTGTAGTTTGCATAACTATCTTCGGTTAACAGAAAATTATTTTCTGCCATTCCCACATAAGGAGATCCATCGACAGTGCTTACAGAAACTTCAACATATATTTCCGGGAATTTGTCAGAGAGGATCCTGTCAATACTGATATTAAGCCCCGTATACATTCTGGTATAATCGGCCAGGAGTGTAACTTTATTGTTATTAAAATCTGCAGTAATAATATTTCCATTTACATCTTTCGCAGACTGAAGCAACCTGGAACCCGGTTCAGTTTCAGAAAATACTCTGAAGGAACCACTGTTTATATTAAACAGTATAACTCTGTTTTCGTCTGAAATTAGAAAATTACCACTTGAATATACAGATATTCCTTCAGGGGACGAAAGAAGATCTGATGTGAAAGAGTTTAGATAATTACCGCTGCTGTCAAATAGAAAGAGTTCTTTCTTCCGCTCATCTGCAACAAGAATCTGTCCATTTAAATAGGCGATTCCTGTAGGTTGAAGAAATCCCTCAAAATACCTGCCTCGCTTTCCAAAAGAAAAAATAAAATTCCC
>JAJRQE010000174.1 GCA_024280415.1 Spirochaetota bacterium
AAGAAAAAATTAAAAAAAATACCAAATCTTTTTCAGTTCTCGTAATGGACGATGAAGAAACTATACGGGACATTCTTACAATTATGCTGCAGCAAATGGGACACACTGTCACTACTGTGGAAGAAGGAAAAGCAGCAGTTGCAGAATATAAAAAATCTGTATTTGATCTGGTTATTCTGGATATTACAATTCCAGGAGGAATGGGGGGAACAGAAACAATGAAACAGCTGCTGGATATTAACCCCCGGGTAAAAGCTGTTATCTCAAGTGGTTATGCCAACAGTCCTGTCATGTCAGATTATAAAAAATATGGATTTTACGATACCCTGACAAAACCATACCTGATGACAGAACTGGAAGCCTTAGTTAAAAAGGTTCTCTATTAAGTCCCTACTCTTTTAGGAATTTTCTTTCCCACACAGATCCGTCAGCCTGAGGAATTCCGAAAGTCAGAGACTCTTTTGTTTTTTCAAGTATCTGCATTTCATAGCTGCCCTCTGAAAGAATAATTGACAGATTGTTATCTTTAATCTCATATTTTCCACTAATAACATCTTCAACACCCTTAAAGTTGAGTTCTTCAAATGGCTCAATTACCAGACTCTGAACCACATCTCCGTTCCTTGAAAACTCATAGACAGAGACGGCGTCCTTTTCCTGATGGAAATCCCAGACATCAACATATTTCCCTTTCAGACTGTTACCGCTGCACCCTGCCAATAGTAAAATAAAACCTGCAAGTACTAAAATCAAGACCTTGTTTTTCACTGCTGCACTCCGTTAGTAAAATTGTTGTAAGTGTATCATAATTATATAATAATAATCAAACGAGGTAATTTATTATTTTCACAGGGACATCCTCTAATTAAACAAACCAATACGCTTTCCTGCTGCCGGATAAAGCCATGTTATCCATAACCCGATCAGGGCATATCGAAAAAAATGGAAGGCATCTACAGCCGGAAATATTATTTTCAATCCCGAAACAAGGACTAGAGTACCCGTAATCCCAACAACAAATCTAAGGGCTCTCCTGACAAAACTGCTGTTTACAGAAAAATCAACGAACTTACCCTCTAATATAAAACCCACCGAAACTCCAGTAAAAATACCAGCTGTTTTCATTAAATCTGTTAAAACAAGAATTCCGGAAAAATAAATTCTGTTAATAATTAAAAAACCGCTTAGAAATAATAAGATCCCGATTGCAGAGAAAACTATAAAAAGATCTCGTGATACGGTTCTGTCATACAGTGCGCTTAAAATACGGTAGATAACTATTGCAGCAGTGTATCCCAGTATTAAACCTCCTATAACATCTACAGGCCAGTGAACTCCCAGATACAACCTGGAAACAGCAACCAGCAGAGAAACACTAAGTGCAGCTGCATAAATCCACCATTTTTTAAACAGTAAGGCCAGAGTAAGATAGAAGGTTGAAGCACCCTGGGTATGTCCGCTGGGAAAGGAGTAACCTGTAGCTGTCTGAACTCTTTTCCCGGCAATTTCAGAAAGAAGCTCAAAAGGCCTCTGTCTGTGGAAAGCTATTTTTATACCTGTATTCAATACCAGGGAAAACAGGAGAGTAAAACTAAGAATAAAACCTTTCTTTTTATCTACATTCCAGAACATCCAGGCTATAACGGCAATTAGAATATTTTTTTCCCCCAGCATTGTAACAAGCTCAAAAAAATAATCAAGAACCGGACTTTCTATATTTTGAAAAAATAAAAGTACATTTTCCCCCATTTAATACCCCTGTTTCAAACTAGAGGAATCGGTATTAAAAGTCCAGACCCGCTTTTGAAAACCATACAGCATCTTCAAGGACTTTCAGCCAGGAGAGCTCGGTATTTATCCTCGCAGATTCAATCTTCCACTCAGTTCTGGAAACAATTGATTCTGCCTCCAGAAGTTCAAATTCCGATGTCTGACCAAGTCCCATCTTAGTCTCAATAATACTTTTATTATCCAAACTTCTTTCAAGATTTCTCTTTGCCTGATCATATACACCCTGATTTCTTATCAGCTGCTGATAGGAGGATCTTAATTCAAGACTGAGGCTTTCAATAAGATATGAAAGCCCGGCTTCAGCACTCCTAAGGCTTAATTCCTCTACATCTGCATTAAATAGATCACTCCGGTTTGATCCCAAAGATATATTAACCGTTACACCTGTATTCCATGTGGATGAACTGCTGCCCGAACCGGCTGGTATCTCTCCGTAGGTGTAAACCGGAAAGCTATATGCAGCCGTTAGCTCAGGATCAGAAAAAGTATAGGAAAGAGATGCACTATGCCCCCCATAATTGACGAAAGGTTTAATACTGATATCCAGGTCTGTTTTTTTAATCTCCTCTATACTCTTTTTCATCTGGTTAAGTTTTATCCTCTCTGCTTTAACAAGAGGATGATTATCCTCAACCCAGTCGGTTAATTCCGGAGGCTTAGGGATATCTGTCATCTCCAGTGATTTTTTTTCCAAAGATTCCGGAATCATGTTTAAATCAGCATTAAACATCAGTTCAAACCATGCCAGACGCTGCCTAAGAATATTCCGGGAATATTCATCCCCCCGTTCCTGCAGAGTCGCTTCAGCAGCAGCAAGACTGACCAGGGAGACTGCCCCTGAAGTAAAGCGCTGATCCATTATTTCCGAATAGTTTTCTGCAGCTCGCAGTTCCATCGCCAAAACCGGCTCCTCCTCCTGAAGCAACCACACACTCTGGTAGAGGCTGTACAATTTGAAATACATTTTCTCCCTTGCTGTTATAACTGATTCTTTTGCAATAACAAGTGAATCAATTGTGTTCTCAAGCTTCTCCCTTTCGGGAGCAGAAAGACCAATGGGTATTTTAAAGGAGGTTGTTCCCGATAAATCGATCTCTTCTCCAAAGGCTCCTGTTTCCTGACTTGTTACTTTAACAGTCGGATTCAGAGTAAAATTAAAATCTTCCGGATTTGACAGAGCGGCAATCTCTTTTTCAAGACCTTCCACCTTAAGCAATGCAGCCTTAACATCAAAGGTCTCATTCAGCTGATCAATAACTGTCTGAAAATCGAGCCCAAAGGATTGTATTCCAAATAATATAATAGAAATAAATAGTAATACTGATCTCTTCATCGATTCCTCTCTTTTTATCCTGTTTCCAGCATCTGGTCTTATATAATATATTTTTCAGATATGAATCAAATATGAACAGAATATAAGAACATTGTGGAAATTAATAAAAATAGAAAAATTTCAAGGTTTTAAATATGAAACTGAACCGCTTTATCCTTTAAGAGATGCTCCGAAGCTTTCAACCATTTATAAGCACTAAATCGTTTATCCTTTCCCTTAATTACATAGAGTATACCTCGATGATAAAATTCAAGAATCTCTTTATTTTGAATATTTAA
>JAJRQE010000175.1 GCA_024280415.1 Spirochaetota bacterium
AGCAGGGTATATAAATTAAGCAAACTAATGCATACAATGATAAGGGAGAAAAACAGCATAAGCTTTCTTTTGATGGACAGTTTATACCAGATAGTTTCTATTGTTCTCATAATTTTGACTCAGTATAGCATTTAAATAGTTAATTACAGGAAAATCTCGCAATTATTTTCAGCATTTTATCCAGATTTGTATAAGCTGTACAGCTGGATTTTTCACTAAAAATTTTTGCCTTATCATCTGATCTTGACATGCAGGAATAGAGTTCTGCACTTTCCATTGTTTCCATTTCCTTGGCATGAAAATCTGCTATAAAACCAAGACCAATAATACCAAATTTATAATTCATTTGTTTCTCCACTTATTCTATTATATCAGATGCAAATGGAGTTATGGAAATATGGTAAAAAAAATGTATAATTTCTTCAAGGGGATAAGTATGCACAAAATCGCAGTAATAGATGATCGTTATAAAGATTTTCCGGAAGAAGCAAGAATATTAAAAGAGTTTGGAGCTGAGCTTGTGATTCTTGATCCGAAAGACGAGAATATTTTTATTAGAGAGCTTTCGAAGGCCTACGCTATTCTGGTAAATCTTTACCCCATTGATAAGAATCTAATAGGTAAGCTGGATAGTTGTAAAGTAATATCCAGGTATGGTGTAGGATACGATAATGTGGATGTAGAAGCTGCAGCAGAGAAGGGGATATGGGTTGCAAATGTTCCGGATTATTCCATTGAGGATGTTTCTGATCAGGCTCTTGCCCTGCTTATGGGATGTGTACGAAAAGTTGCATATAAGGATAGAATGATCCGTGAAGGGGAATGGAATCTCCATGATGATCAGCCCTGCTATCGAGTTAAGGACAGGGTTCTCGGTATTATTGGCTATGGTGCTATAGGCCGAAGGTTTCATGAAAAGACAATTGGTTTTGGGTTATCAAAAGTTCTTGTTTATGATCCTTATGTTGATGATGAAATAATTAAAGCTAAAGGTGGAGTTCCAGCAGATTTGGCTTATGTTTTGACAGATTCTGATTATATATCTGTTCATGTTCCTTTCAATGCTGATACAGAAAGATTAATAGGTAAAGCGCAGCTTAAACAAATGAAGAAAAGTTCTATATTAATTAATACTTCCAGGGGGGCTGTTCTGAGTGAATCCGATGTTGCTGATGCATTAAAGAGGGGAGAGATATCCGGAGCAGGCCTGGATGTTTTTGAGGTTGAGCCCCTCCCTGAAGATAGTCCTCTTAGAGATTTGGGTAATGTAATTCTTTCCGACCATGCTGCATGGTACAGTGAAGAGTCTAAGGTGGAGCTTAAGACCAAGGCAGCTTCAAACGTTATTTCTGTCCTAAAGGGAGGCAGACCGGTCTATCCTGTTAATGAGGTGTAGTCCCTTGAATATTCTTTTACCGGGTCAAAGAGATGCAAATCTGATTCTTCTCCATTAGAGGAGGAGTTACATAATTAAAAAATACCGGTATTAACTCTAATAGTCTCTTTAACAGATGAAGTATTCTACAATCTCCCCAGTGTCATGCCACCGTCCACCATTATCACCTGCCCGGTAGAATATGGAAGATCACCTCTCGCCAGCATTGCCGCCGCCCTGCCTATATACTCAGGTACTCCCCATCTTGACTGAACGAGCAAACCCTTGTCTATCATACCGTCATATTTACTGCTGACACCTGCAGTCATGTCAGTTTTAGTAATTCCCGGCCTGATTTCATATACCGGAATATCAAACTCCCCTAAACGAACAGCCCATAACTGAGCAGCCATGGAAATTCCTGCTTTTGAAATACAGTACTCTCCCCTGCTTACAGAAGCCAGGGTACTCGATACTGATCCAATAAAGATAATTCTACCTTCAAATGATGGTATAGATTTTTTTTGTTTAATCATCCAATTTGCAGTAGCCTGTGTTAAAAAAAATGGACCCTTAAGATTGATGTTCATAACACGTTCATAACTTTCATCATCTGTATCGAGTATATCTTTACGCTTAAAAGGCGCTACACCTGCATTATTTATCAGCAGGTCAAGACGGCCGAAAAAATCTCTTGTTCTTTTAATAAGTCTTTCTCTTTCTGCTGCAATACCTATATCAGTCTGAACATAGATTACTCTTACACCTAATTCAGACAACTCCTTCAGTGTAGATACTTCAGATTCATCTCTTATTCCACAAATAGAAAGATCCCAACCCTCTGCTGCAAGAGATTTTGCAATTCCAAGGCCAATACCCCTTGTTCCTCCTGTAATCATTGCTACTTTTCCCATACAGATTCCCCTCCCTGCTACTTAAATAAAAAACTTATAATATGGACGATTTTCAATCAACCTCTGTGCATAGAGAGCTGCTTCCCGTAAATGATAATCACCCCACATTGATGATTCTCCTCTGGGAACTCCATCTTTATCCGGACAATAATCCCATCCATTCGGTTTATGATAGATCGAATGTAGAAGCAACCCCTGATGAGTCTCCGCTTTGCTTATATATGGTTCTGTAAACAGTACTCTCAAAATTTCAAGGCCTTTATCAATATATTTATTTCCTTTGTTTACTCTGTTATTATCTTCCCCTGAATTAATATAGTGGCCCAGGCGCATCAGCCCCTGGCAGGCTATAGCTGCAGCACTGGAATCTACGGGTTCATGATGGTTGAAAGGCTCTGACGGTTTTTTATTCCAGGCTCCAAGTTTTTCAAGCCCTGGAGCACCTGTATCCCAATAGGGAATACCATCAAAAGCACTGTTTTCTATGTAAAAATCAGCAGATATCATACAGGCCTTCAACATAAATTCTTCTATCTCATTCAATCCACCATAAGGCTCCAACTCTGAATCATCCAGGGATTGTATAAACTCAAGCTCCTCTGCAAAACCTGTAATTATCCAGGCAAGTCCTCTTGTCCATGTTGTAAAAGGGGAGAACCCCTGCTGAGTATTTGGACATCGGAAACATCCGTCAGCTGTATTAAAGATTGCTTCATGAATAACCCTTCCGGGGATATCAAAGGAATCACGATTATTTCCGTAGTAAACAATATATTCTGCAGTAGTTTTTGCATGTTTAATAAGTCGTTCCAATAACGAAATTTCAATATCATTCTCACCCATAAGGACATGTCCCAGTTGGTGGGACAGTGCGAGGGAACGTAAAGAACGGAGAGTATCAGCGAAGAGAGAATGAGGGCCGTTAAAGGATTGGATATATCCCAAACCGTTAGGGAGTTCTGTCCACCTGGATGCCTGCACAGCTCCTGAAACCCTGAGAGCGAGTTCATAAAAATGCCTTTCCCAATTTGAAATTAGTATCCTTCCTTCCTCTGCAAGTCTTAATAGATTTCCATAAGTGCTGATATTATTGAAACCATGATCATGAACTCCGGTATGAGTTAGATGTTTTGCCATCCGATCAACTGTGTATGACTTTCCCATACGCAGATAGTGTTCATCATCAGTGGCATCAAACTGAAGTATCATTGAACCATAGACAAAACCTTCAGTCCATTCTGTCCAGCCTTTTGTTGTATATTTACCTTTTCTTGTATAAACAGGAGATCCTGATTTCCAATTATAGTTGTCTTCAATTAAGTCAATTTTTTTTTTGAGAAATCTCCCAGAAATCTTTTAATAAGGTTTTCATATTTTCAGTTTTCATACATTCTCCTGTAAAACCATAACTCATGCTTCATCTCCATTCAAGAAAAAAATGTAAAACAAATTCAATTACAGTAAAAATCGGGTTATACTGGAATCTAATATTATGGCAATACAGAGTGATATACAGATTAAAAAGGTAGAAATATATTTTCTTCCTGTAGAAACCCGTGTTCATCTAAAGTTTGGAAATGAAGTTCTGACATCAGTAATATGTGCGAGAAGCTGCATAACTGTTGAGAATAACAGGGGCGATATTGCAAAAGGCTGGGGAGAAACTCCTCTTAGTGTCCAATGGGTCTGGCCCTCACCTGTTTCCTATTTATTCCGATTCTCACAATTGGAAAAATTTGTTCTGCTGCTTTCCGAAGAATTGAATGACTATCCTGTTAAAGAACACAGATACCCCATGTTTTACTCGCATCCTATGCAGGTGCTATTATGGGTGTTGAATCCAATGCAATGCAGTTCTACCCGGAAGCATCGAAAGAAGAAGCAAAGATACCTCCGGGCATCTATACACATACAAACGGACATCTGGATTTGACTTCAATCAGAGGATCTGGATTTGGATACAGACTGGACGAAATAAACAGACTGCTTCCTGCAAAAGAGGATATGAAAATAAATGGGAGCATAAGGAGCAAAGAATGGTGAATTATAATAATACTGCAGATGAGATAATAGAAAGTGGAACCGATACCTGCATTCTTCCTATAGGGTCTGTAGAGCAGCATGGACCCCACCTGCCCATAGGAACAGACTATATCCTGGCAGAGAGTTTTGCCCAGGCAATAGGTAAAGAAATGAACTGCCTGGTTCTTCCTGTTCAGGCATACAGTACCTGTTATGAGCACAGAGGTAAAATGGGTTCTTTCTGGATGAAACCTGAAACAATGTACAGAGTAATTGCGGATCTGGTTACAGGAATGAGGGAACAGGGGTTCAAAAAAATCATCATTCTTCTTTCCCATGGGGGAATCTTTATAGCCGGACCAGTGATAAGGGAACTTAACTCAATATATCCCGATATTGACGTGCTAAAACTTGACCTGGTAGATTTTTATCTATCTAAGGAAACAGCTGTTCATCTGGAATGCAATGATAATTTACATGCAGGGGAAATAGAAACTTCCTTAATGATGTTCCTGAAGAAAGAATATTTTCGAAAGGAAAAGGCAGTTGACTATATTCCGGACATTCCAAGGAGCTATCTGAATAATCTGCCACTTCTAAAAGTGTCTCCGGAAGGTGTCTGGGGCAGACCCAGCCTGGCCTCTGTAGAGAAGGGGCAAATTATTTTTAGAGAGGTAGTAAAAAGCTCTGCAGATTTCCTGGTAAATTTATTAACCACACTTGAAAGTAAAAAGTACAGGTAAAAGTGAAAAAAAACTTGACAAATCAAAGGTGCGGGCTCATGATAATAATAGTTGCATGCAACTACAAGCTTGAGTTGAGTACTAATATATTCCAATTATGCCTGCCTTATCCCGGCAGTTCACCGGGATTTAACATATTTTTAAGGAGAATAGAGGTATGAAAAAGTTTACACTGATTTCAGTACTGATCCTGGGAGCATCAATGGCTTTTGCCGGAGGAGCAAAGGAGGATACAGGTCTTCCATGGGTTCCGGAAAAACCAATCACAATTATAGTTCCATGGTCCGCCGGAGGATCAACAGACCAGTTAACAAGGATTATTGCAGGCGAACTTGAAGATCCTCTTGGACAAAAAATTGTAGTTCAAAACCAGGGTGGAGCCTCAGGTTCAGTGGGAACTCAAAGTGCTCTGGATGCACCCCGTGATGGATATACATGGACTGCAGGTGCTGCTGTTGATATTGGAGTATATAACATACTTGGACTCATAGATTCACAGATTGAAGACTGGGATATTTTTCTGGGTGTTGCAAATGTTATGATTGTGAGTGTTAATCCTGACAGCCCATACCAGACATTTGATGATCTTATGGCTGCCTTTAAAGCTAAACCTGGTCAGATTAGTGTAGCAACTGCGGGTCAAAGTTCAGCAGGTCATATTGCAATGGAGATTATAAAGAAATATACAGGTGTAGAATACAAAATGATTCCTTATGATGGAGGAAATCCTGCAGTAATAGCCACTGTAGCAGGAGAAGCCGAAGTTACAACTCAGATGGCGGTTGAGCAGGCTGATATGCTCCGGGCAGGGAAACTAAGACCATTGGCAGTATTGTCAGATGCAGATATGGATATGAAGGGTGTAGGTGTTATTCCTTCAATTAAAAAATGGATCCCTGAATATGAAACCGGACCAAATTATTTTGGTATCTGGATTCCAAAAGGTGCACCTAAAGAAGTTATAGAAACATTCGGTATTCTCTGGGATAAGTATATTTCTAATTCAGAAGCAATAAAAAACTATGCCGCCGAAAGAGGTGCAATATTTACACCTCTATGGGGTGAAGAAGCTCAGGAAAAAGCTATGTCATACATAGCTCCTGTAGCATGGCTCTACTATGATGCAGGTAAAGCAAAAGCTTCACCTGAAACCATTGGAATTCCACGACCGTAGTAAATAGGATTAACCGATATTGCAGGTCTTTCATATTGGAAGGCCTGCATATTTTTTAGTTTGTTCCTTATTTTAGGATTTAACAACTGGAGTTTATGCATGAAAGAAAGCAACATGCCGAAAGCAGATTTTTTGATGTCAATAGTACTGATGATTTTCGGCATTTCCGTATTGATAAATGCATCCGGGATGCCGAATTTTGCTGATCAGAATGTTAGCCCCTACTCTGCACCGGGAGTTGTACCCACCCTTCTGGGTGCTATTTTCCTTTTGTTGGGGATGATTATGCTGATTCGCTCAATTTTAAGAAAGGGCTATCGTCTGGGAATTACCAGAAACAATATCGCAGCATGGTTCAAAGACCAGACCACCCATCGTTTTCTTATAACCCTGGGGCTAAGTGTAGTTTATGCCTTGATTCTTCTTGGAAGGATGCACTTTCTGCTTGCAACAGGTCTTTATATGTTTTCATTTGTAGTTTTATTCGAATATAAGCGTGGTGTTGGACTATTTGCCCAGAAGAAAACTTTACTGATGGCTTTGCTTCTGGCTGTACTTACTTCCGGAAGTATTTACTGGGTATTCAGATACCTTTTCCTTGTAAATTTTCCCGGATAATGATCAAAAGGAGTATTAATTGATGTTTGAAGGTTTAAGATTGTTCGCACAGGAGTTTATGGGATTTATGACCTTTGGTACTATCTTTGCGGTACTCTGGGCAACCCAGCTTGGAATTATTGTAGGAATGCTTCCTGGATTAACAGCCACAATGGGTGTGGCTCTTATGACCACTCTTACTTTTAAAATGGATGCAGGGAATGCTGTACTTATACTTGTTTGTATGTATGTAGGAGCAATCTATGGAGGATCAAGAAGTGCAATTCTTCTTAATATTCCGGGAACTCCTGCAAATGCAGCTACTGCAGTAGATGGATATCCTCTTTCCAAACAGGGCAGAGCGGGAGAGGCAATAGGCATTGCAACTGTAGGTTCCTTTATTGGTTCTGTAATTGGTATGCTTTTTCTTGCATTTTTTACACCTCTTATAGGAAATGTAGCACTCAAATTTTTATCATTTGAGTTTATGTGGCTGGCAATTTTTGGTATTGTTATATGCGGAAATCTTACTGCTCCAAAGGATCCTCTCAAAGGGTGGATTGCCGGTTTTCTCGGTCTTTTTGTTGCAATGATAGGAATGGAGGGTATCCATGCATATGTCCGTTTTTCTTTCGGGACCGTAGCTCTGTCAGGGGGTATTGGCCTTATCCCTGCAATGGTGGGAGCTTTCGGTTTTGCTGAGCTTATGACTGTCATGAAACATCCAAAATATGAGGTTGTAAAGACAAAAATCAACAGGGTAATACCGAGGTTCAGGGACATAAAAAGATACTGGAAAACCATTGTTCGTTCCGGAATAGTAGGAACATTTATTGGCGCAGTACCCGGTGTTGGAGAGGATATTGCAGCCTGGGTATCATATGACATGGCAAAGCGATCCAGTCCGGATGGTGATAAATTCGGTACCGGTGTAGTGGAAGGTTTAATTGCAGCTGAAGCCGGCAATAATGCATGTGTTGCAGGTGCGATGATACCTGTACTGTCTCTTGCAATCCCCGGTTCGGCACCTGCCGCAGTTCTTCTGGCTGCTATGTTCATTCATGGTATCAGACCCGGACCACTTATAATGATCGAATCTCCATCTTTTGTTTACAGCGTAGTTGCAATGGTAATGCTTGCAAGTACAGCAATGATGGTTCTTGGACTTTCCATGGTAAGACCATTGGTAAAAGTACTCATGGTTCCCCGACAGAAACTGATGCCTATTGTTTTTGTTCTTTGTGTTGTAGGCGCATATGCGATTACAGGAAGAATCTTTGATGTAGGTGTTATGGTTGTCTTTGGTGTGATTGGTTATTATATGAGAGAAATGGAATACCCTGTTGCACCCCTGGTTCTTGGTATAATTCTGGGAGATATCCTGGATAAGAATCTACGTCGTGCACTAATAATATCTGATGGAAGTATTCTTCCCTTCTTTACACGACCTATATCATTAGTTCTATTTATAATAACTCTGCTGACAATTCTAAGTAAGGTTAGCTGGTTCAAAAGTTGGATGGGTTCTATGCGTAATGGTGTAGTTTCTGTCTTTAGAAAAGGATAATCAATGCTTGTTATGGGTTCTTCCCTAAAAGAAGTAAATGGAAGAAAACCGTATCATCTGGAAGGGTACGGCTTTCCACTTGTTCATTTTGTTGTCCGGAATACCCTCCCGGATAATCCCTTTAAACCCCATAAACATAAGGAAAATGAAATTTGGTATGTACTGGAAGGGGAGGGGTTATACTTTGAAAACGGTTCAGAGATGATTGTAGAAGGGGGAGGGATATGATAATTATTGAACCCTGGGATGAACACGGGCTAAGAACTGAAACACAGATAAAATGGATGTGTCTGGGTTGATAAAGAAAACGAAAAAAACATCTGGCTTAGGTAATTCTTAGATTTATACCAAACTGAGTTCAAGTTTGTGTTTTATCTTTTCCCACCCGGGTGTTACAAAGTCGAGAAGTGTATAGAACTCTTTACTATGATCATGGTATTTCAGATGACATAATTCATGAATTACAACGTAATCTATACATTCCTTTGGAGCTTTGACCAGGTCCGTATTGAGGGTCACTGTGCCTTTATCGGACAGGCTACCCCATCTTTTCTTCATTCGCTTAATAGATATAGTTGGTTTTGTGAAAGAAGAACTATTAAACTTAGACCAGCATCGATCCATGCTGTCGTTAAATTGCAACCAGGCTTTCTCTAAATACTATTTTTGGAGGAGTCTTTTTGTAATTTCAGGAGAGGGCTCTTCACGACAGGTGACCTTAAAGATACCTCTGGATAATTTGACGCAATTTTCATTTCCCTGTGTAACTCGTAAACGATATTGTTTACCAAGATATAAATGTGTTTCACCATTTATATAGCAGCGTTCAGGTGTTCTAGGGGTAAATTGTTTGAAGTAGTTTAATTGTTTGAGAATCCATCTTGCCCGTTTATTTATCTTTTGTTCAATCAATAAAATATCCGAATCGATGGGTACTTTTACAATAACAGTGCTGTCAGGATGAACTGAAATTTCCAGTGTCTTTCTCTTTGAATAAAAAAGGCTATACTCAATTGTCTCACGACCATAAATCACTGTCTGCTTAACACCTTGAAGAGCGACCATTATCTATAACTCCGATGTTTTGCAACCTGTAGGACCTTTTCGATGATAGAATCCATTTGATTAAGCGAAAGCTCAATACCTTTCTCTATTCTCAGCTCATCATAAAGATAATCGTCAATTTCATTTACTACTTGTTTTTGAGCATCTTCATCATACCAGAAATGAACTTTTTCATGTTTTTCAAGGATACCATGTATAGCGATTGCAGTGTCTGCAGCTATGTCTTCAATCCCGACCTCATTCAAGTCATGCTTTTCAAGAATCGGTTTTAACACCCCGTAATAATCCCTATAATCAATTGCTTCCGCATACCGCAGCTTTACAGAAGCTTTCAGCAACTGAAACTTTCTTAAATCAGCTTTATATCTTAATAATGTATTATCATCTATATCAGACAAGAATTTTTCAGCTGAAATTGCAATTGCAAGATTTTTGGCAAAATAGGATAGACGAATATAGAATTCTTCTCTTAGTTCATCGTCTGAGAGTAAGACCTCATATGCTTCTTCATCATAAGAATGTTTAACTGATTTAAATAGATCCCACAGATTGGAATACCGTTCGGGTAATTTTTCTATTTCACTATTTATCGAAGTAAGTGTTCCAACTATTTCTGATTCATCAAATCCTTCAAATGCATTATACATTGTCAGAGCTTTATCTAGCTCACCAAGCACATTGGCGTAATCAACAATAAAACCAAATTCCTTTCCTTCATGCAATCTGTTAACCCTTGCTATTGCCTGAAGTAATGTATGTTCTTTCAGGTTTTTACACAAATACAACACAATATTTCTTGGTGCATCAAAACCGGTCAGAAGTTTACTTACTACTATCATGATTTCCGGAACATCGCCGTGTTTAAACTGATTTATAATCTGCTTTGTGTATTCTTCCTCTTTTCCGTATCGCTTCATCATTTTCTGCCAGAACTGTACAACCTCATCCGTTGCCTCATCATCTGTCTCTTCAAAACTTTCACGCATATCCGGCGAAGAAATAACTAGCTCTGAAGACACTGTTCCTATCTCATCAATATACTTTTTATACTGAAGAGCAGAAGCTTTATTTGGTGCAACAAGCTGTGCTTTAAATCCGGTACCCTGCCAATTTGAGCGGTAGTGTTCACTAATATCAAATGCCCTCATGTAAATTACCTGATTGGCCTTATTTAACATTTCCGCCCGGGCATATTTTTGCTTAAGGTCAGCTTGCTGCTCTTTGGAAAGTCCCTTCGTATGCCGTTCAAACCATAAATCCACGGCTTCCTGATTTTGAGTCATTTCTACATGTCTGCCTTCATACAG
>JAJRQE010000176.1 GCA_024280415.1 Spirochaetota bacterium
AACTAATACCCTTTTAGGGAAGGGTTGTTTTCCTGATAACCATGAACTAAGCCTTGGAATGCTTGGAATGCATGGGACAGCATATTCAAATAAAGCTGTCTATGAGTGTGATCTTATTATGTCCATTGGGAGTCGCTGGGATGACAGGATTACTGGAAAGATTTCTGAATTTTGTAAGGATGCTGTTAAGATACATATTGATATTGATCCTTCTGAAATTGATAAAGTAATTAAGGTAGATGCAAGTATTGTTGGAGATGCAAAAACAGTCCTTGAGAAAATGATTCCTTATCTTGAAAAAGGTGATACTGAGGAGTGGCTAAAATCAGTAAATAAATGGAAGAAAAAATATCCTCTAAGCTATAAAAAAGAGGGTAAACTTCGTGCACAGCATGTTATCGAAGAGATCTATAAACTTACAGAAGGTAAAGCAGTTGTCGTGACAGATGTTGGTCAGCACCAGATGTGGACTGCACAGTTTTATAAGACTGATTCCGGAAGGAACTGGCTTTCATCCGGAGGGGCAGGTACTATGGGCTATGGTTTTCCTGCTTCAATCGGAGCTGCCCTTGCACGACCTGATAATATAATAGTCGCAGTTGTCGGGGATGGAGGGTTTCAGATGACACTTTCGGAACTCTCTACAGCTGTAAATCAAAAATTACCTATTAAGATTTTAATACTGAATAATCATTATCTGGGAATGGTAAGGCAATGGCAGGATATGTTCTATGATAACAGATTATCCGGAGTGGATCTAAAGGGAAATCCTGATTTTGTTAAACTCGCACAGGCTTATGGTGCAAAGGGATTTAGAATAAAGAGAAGTTCTGATGTCCGTAAGGTTCTTTCAGAGGCTTTGGCCTACAATGATGGTCCCTGTATAATCGATGCTGAAGTAGAAAAGCTGGATAATGTTTTTCCAATGATTCCTGCAGGTGCAGGATTGAATGAAATACTGCTTGAAGCACCAAAAATTAAATTGGAAAAACCCAAGGGGAGTACATAAAATGACAGAAACATACTCAACACATGCAATTGGTTTGTTTGTAGCAAATAAATCGGGCGTATTAAATAGAATAGCTCTTGTTTTTTCCAGAAGGGGTTACAATATAGACAGCCTTGTAACATCACCTGCCAGAAATCCTGATTTTTCCCATATGAATATCATTGCATCAGGTGACCGGGAGACACTGGATCAGATTTTGAAGCAGCTTAACAAACTTGTGGATGTTGTTCATGCCAGAGACTATGCAAATCTTGATATTGTCGAAAAAGAACTTGCTCTGGTAAAGGTAAAATGTAATGCAGAAAACCGAACTGATATTATGCAGATCGGCCATGCATTCAGGGGTGAAGTTGCCGATATCTCTGATTCAACAATTACTTTTCAGGTTACAGGACCCTCACGAAAAATTAATGGTCTGATAAAAATGTTCGAAATTTATGAAATTATAGAAGTTATCAGAACCGGTAAGGTTCTTATGGCTATAGGTGAAGAGTTGACAGCTTTTGCAGGATATTCACAGCAAAAACTTCCTGAACTGGTAAGTGATAGCAGATAGGAAAAGAATTATCACCCAAATGTCTCAATCTGAAAAATATCCCGAAAGGAATATGAAAATAGATATAAAATCTTCGGAAATTACTTTTCACAGTAAAAAATACAGAGCAAATATTCAGATTTCGAGCAGATCGGCTCTTTTGGAAGGAACCTGGGACTCAATGGCTTCCCTTCTTGAATCAAAAGAAGCAATTATTACCAAGACAGGTGAATTTCCCTATTTTAATGGTTTTGTGATTAAAAAAATACTTCATAATTGAACAATTTAATTGTATTATGAAGATATGTGTAACAGAGAAAGTTATGCCCTTGTTCTTGCAGGGGGCGGGGCAAAAGGTGTTTACCAGATAGGTGCCTGGAAGGCTTTGAGAGAACTGAAAATAGAGCTTTGTGCAGTAGCAGGTGCATCAGTAGGTGCTTTGAATGCAGCTTTGTTTGCACAGAATGATTATAAACTGGCTCTTGATCTCTGGGAAAATATTACACTGGATAAAGTAGTTAATCTTCCTCCTGAACTCATCGTTGACGGACGGTTTCATATAAGAAAATTTAATTTTCTACACTTAAGGGAAATAAACAGAGTTCTGCTAAAGTATGGAGGACTTGATTCTACACCCCTCAAAAATATGATTGAAAAATATGTAGATGAGAAAAAAATAAGGCAATCAGGGTTTGACCTTGGGCTGGTTACAGTTAATGTGGACAGATTGAAACCAGTAGAGATTTTTTTAGACGATATTCCCACAGGTAAGCTTGGTGATTATCTTCTTGCCAGTGCTTCTTTTCCCAGCTTTAGGCAGACTGAAATTGATGGTAGGAAATATACTGATGGCGGGGTATATGATAATATTCCCTACCAGATGATAAAGGAGCGGGGTTATAAAAAAATAATAATAATTGATATTGCAGGACCCGGGTTTAACAGGAAACCGGATATAGAGGGAACAGAAACTATCTATATTAAAAACGGGTCTGATATTGGAAATGTTCTCAATTTTAATAAAGATATTTTACGAAATCTGCTGAATCTTGGATATCTTGATACACTTAAAACCTTTGGGAAAATTGATGGTATAAAATATTACTATAAACTAAATAAAAAACTTGAGACCAGGCTTGATTTATTAATAGGGAGGGGACAGGAGATAAGAAAAATCCTTCCGAAATATATGAGGCAGTATCGAAGTATCTCAGCCGCTTTTCTTGAGTGTGCTGCTCTTATTTTAGGAATTGATATCGGGATTGAGTACAGTATGAATCAGCTTCTGGATATTGTGATTAAGGAATATCGCTTAATAGCAGGGAATTCCAATCCTGAGGATCACACTCACCATTTACGCATTTTCAGAAATATGCGAAAGAATATGAAGCAGAAGTATGGAAAGAGAGATTTTCTTGGTTACCCACCTTTTGAGTATCACCATGTCATGACCACGATGTTTAACGGGAAAAAACATAATACAGCAGAAAAAACTCTGAATCTGCTTTTTCCTTCCCTTCCCGGAGGATTATACTTCATTGAGAAGGTCGTCAAAGTTGTTGCGAAATAAAAATTTCGCAACAATTTTAATTATTTCTTCTTTATTTTTTTGTTGAGTCTCCTGCTTGAAATTTTAGTATTCTTTCCTGAATTGGAGTGTTCGAATTCTTTTTTATTCATGGCTCGTGCATTAAACAGAATAAAGATTCCGAGAATGATCATTAAACTGCTTAAAATTTGACCCATGGAAAATTTTAAGAAAATAAACCCGAGATCACTATCCGGTTCCCGGAAAAATTCTATGGTAAACCGTATAAGCCCGTATCCAAGCAGATAGATGCTTAGCAGGAGCCCCTCAAAACGATTTTTTTTTCGGAAAATGAACCATATAACAAGCCAGAGAAATATACCTTCAAAAAATGCCTCATACAACTGGGAAGGGTGTCTTGGGAGGTTTATTGCTGCTTTGCCGAGATAAGAAATTCCTACTTTATCTGCAATTTCCTTTACACCAGGCATATTTACTGAAACAGGAGATGCATTGGGGAAAATCATTCCCCATTTTACAGCTGTTATTCTTCCCCAGAGTTCGCCATTGATAAAATTTCCAATACGTCCAAATGTATAACCCAGAGGAATTCCTGCAACCAGGAGATCTGCAATTTTATAGAAAGATAGTTTTTTGGTTTTAATATAGATGGATAATCCCAGGATTGCCCCTATCAGGCCACCGTGATAACTCATTCCCTGCAGTCCCACAAGCTGCATTGATGAATTAAAAGGCCAGAAAATCAACCAGGGTTTTTTCCAGTATAGTCCGCTTGTGTCATAAACCAGGGTTGAAAATACTCTGGCTCCAATTATTAAACCCAGAATTGTCCAAAAAAATAAATTTACAGTCGTATCATCATCGATTGCCAGTTTTTCTTGCTTTACCTGGTATTTGAAAAGAATATATGTAGTTCCGAAGGCAAAAAGGTACATTAACCCATACCAGTAAAAAGGGAGTCCAGGAATAATAACGGGATTGATCCAATCAGGATAATATAAAAATGACAGCATTTAGTTTTCCTTATTTATTGGGGTCTCTTCAATCTTCCCGGTTTGAAGATTAAAGGTAATAATGAGATTCTTTTTTTCTATTGTTATTTCATGATACCTGCCATGGCTTTCAAGAATAACTCCAGGGAAAATAGTACCCCTAATCTTGATCTCTGAAGGGAAATGTTCTTCAAATCTTTCCCGCAGGGTAAACAAACGTACTCCTCTTTTTTCCATAATTTTCATAAGTTTAACTTTTTGAAGCCTTGCTCTATTGAGTTGCACATTATCTTTTTCCTTTTCCAGCTTATGCATTGCAAGATCCAGGCTTGTAAGCTCACTTTTTATTTTTTCGACTTCTTTTTCTTCGAGCTCAATTCTGTCCTGAATAAGGTAATTCTGACCAAAGGAAACTCTTGTATTTATACCTTTGTCATTTCCAAGATTTTTTACATCAATACCGCCGGTTGTTTTAATATCGCCTCCAATTAAATTCCCCTTATCACCGATAAGCAGTACTTTCCCATTACATTTTATCCTGCACCTTAAACATGAATTTTTAGCTTTTATATCCCCTACGGCAAGAAGCGTAGCCTGTTCGGCAAAGGATAGTTCAATATCTTTTTTGGATCGCAGGACAGCTTTTCCCCCGCCAACAACCCCCTGGCCAATAATAATTGATTCTCCTGCGGAAACCAGAGCGGCTTCCACTCCTCCTGCTATCTGAACCTCCCCACCGGATAGCACAAAAAATCCCTGGGTTACAGTT
>JAJRQE010000177.1 GCA_024280415.1 Spirochaetota bacterium
CTTGAAGTTTCTGTTTCTGACCTTTTGAAAATGGCTAATATTCTTGATACTGATATCTCTTCTCTGATAGATGGAAAAGGCTTTCATAAAAAAGGTGTTGTGGTTACCAGATCGGACTCGAGGGTAAGAGTGGAACGTAAGAGACGGCTGGACTACGAGAGTCTTGCTCCCCACTATAGCGGCAGGCACATGGAACCTTTTCTGGTAGAAATAAAAGAAAATGATATAGTCGAGTACAGTTCCCACGAAGGTGAAGAGTTTCACTATGTAATGTCCGGAACTTTGAAAATTGCCATAGATGGTAAGGAGTATATCCTTAAAGAGGGGGATTCAATATATTTTGATTCTTCTTTTCCCCATGCTCTTTCTGCAATAGGCAATAGGGTGACTCTTCTGGTGACTGTCTACAATAGTTCCTCTATGGTGCATATGGCAAGAAGTCGTAAAATGGCTGACCTTATTCAGGGAGCAAAAATACAAAAAAGTGTTGATATTGTAGTTGTCATTCCCAATGATACTGCCATAGATGCTGTGAACAGAGCAATGGAAGAGCTGGTTGTTGCAAATGCATATCTTGTAGGCGATCCTGAAAAATTTCCAGTGCAATATAAAAATTATATAGATAATTACAAAGTAATTCCAGTTACTTCTTTGGGAGATGATTTTGAGATCATGTGTGCAGAGAAAGGTGTTGATCTTATAAAAAGCGGTCATGGGCAGATGCTTATGAAGGGTAATATAAATACTGCAGTTTTTATGAAATCTATTCTTAATAAAGAAAATGGCATTGGTACTGGTCGCAGGTTATCTCTTGTAAGCATTTTTGAGCTTCCCAAACTGAACAGGTTTATTATTCTTACAGATCCGGGGATAAATCCGGAACTGACGCTAAAATCAGATATTTCCACTTCCAAAGATATTATTATTAATGCAATAGATGTGGCTAAGGCATTGGGAATTACCAGACCAAAGGTTGCAGTTCTGGATGCCAATGAAAAAACATCAGAAAAAATTCCTACAAGCATCTTTGCACAGCAGCTTTCAGAAATGGAATGGGATGGTGCAGATGTCTATGGTCCCCTCTCCTATGATCTGGCTCTTTATGAAGAATCTGTGAAAGAGAAAGGACTTTCCGGAAATATAGTTGCAGGTAAAGCTGATATTTTAATAGTTCCTCATTTAGCAGGAGGGAATTTCCTCTACAAAGCCTGGGCGATGACCATGTCTGCAGATGTTGCAAATGTTGTTCTAGGAGCAGAAGTTCCGGTTATAATAACTTCCAGGAGTGACAGTGATATGACTAAATTCCTTTCCCTCTGTGCAAGTGCTGTGTACAGCGGGTACAGTTCAGGGGAATGATCTATATTGATCCCGGGGTAATATTCCATATTGTAAGGGAGACTGATTATATAAAAAGTATAATTGGATCGATGTATGTACCTGAAAGTATTATTAAAAGTGGATTTATCCACTGTTCCTACGGAGAGGAGGCAACTCTTTTGGCGGCAGAGGACTCTTTTGCGAATACCAGGGAAAAAGTTTTTGTGTTAAAAATTCTGGCTGCTGCTGTTCTTGCACCTGTCAGATTTGAAAGTGTTGCAATCCTTACCGGTAATAGTGGAAAGCATTCAGAGGAGAGAATCATTTTTCCCCATATATATGGTTCCCTGAATCTTGATGCAGTTGAAGGAATAGGAGAAATTTTCAGAACAGCCCGGGGCTTTCACTGGCCAGAAAAATTTGAACCACTGAATTCATAATTGTAAGAAAAAACTTGACAGATATGTAAGCATCTCTTAAGATAAGTATGTTAAGAAAACTTAACATACTATCAAAAAGGAGAGATTATGAACAATTTGAAAAGAATTTTCCTGTTTTGTCTGATTTTCAGTATGGTATCCGGATCATTTGTCTTTGCAGGGGGCGGTAAGGAAGATGCTCCTGCAGCACCAGTGGTCGAAGAAAAAGTAATGACCCATGATGAGCTGGTAGCAGCTGCAAAAGAGGAGGGTGTTGTTGTTGTATATTCAGTTACAAGCAGGATTGCAAAGGCAGCAGCAGCTTTTACTGAGAAATATGGAATAGCTGTAGAAGCTACAAATCTTAAAGATTTTGAACTTGTGGAAAAAATATCAAAAGAGGGCAGCACAGGTGCTGTAGGTGCCGACTTTGTACTGGCTCAGGATGGTGGCCGTGTAATGGGTGAGCTCATCAATCTTGAATATCTGTATAACTATGTTCCCCCGACTATGAAGGATATTATTCCTGTACAGTTTCAGAATCCCCTTGCTTTTTCGTTTATAAATAAGGTTTTTATCTATAATGATGAAGACAGTGAAGGTGCTCCTTTTAATAATATCTGGGCTCTCACAACTGAAGAATGGCGGGGTAATTTTCAGTTTAAAAACCCTTTTCAGGAAGGTGTAAATGCAAATTTTCTTACCATGGTAACAAAACCTGAAATTGCTGATCAGATTGCTGCGGCATATAAAGAGTATTTTGGTAAAGAAATTACACTTACAACTCCAAATGCAGGGTATGAATGGATCAAATCAATTCTGGAAAACGACCTTATTCTTACAACTTCAGATACTAAAACTGCTGAAAGTATTGGAGTACGTGGTCAGAATAAACCTTATAATGCCGGTCTTTTTGTATATTCCAAGTTTCGCTACAAGAAAAGTAAAAACCTGGCTCTGGAGCCTATTATGGATGTTGCTCCCTTCTCCGGGTTCTACTATCCAATTTATGTTCTCATGAGCACCAATGCAGTTAATCCTAATGCTGCAAAACTGTTCATTGAATTTCTCCTGACAGAAGAAGGGTTTACTCCCTGGAGTGCTAACCTCGGAACATATTCCTCAAATCCAAATGTACCACTGGTAGAAGGGGATCATCCCATGACTGTATGGGGTAAGATTCTTGTAAAGGAAGATCCAACATTCTGCTTTGAAAACAGAGGGGAAGTTGAAGAATTCCTGAATGAATATATATATTAATATCTAATAAATCAGGGAGTTTGTCCAGTTAACAGACTCTCTGAATAAATCCTAATCAAATAAAAGAGAATAAGGACCTAAGCTGTGAATTATAGGAACAGGTTACGATCATTTTTAAAAAAACCCCACAATATAATTCTTGTTTCCCTGGCATTTATACTTATATATTTAACGATTATACCTATATTTACAATTATCATAGATACAGTTACAGTTCATCAGTCTGAACTGATGCGCGTTAAAGGTTCCAGAGTAGGGGATTTTACCCTGTACCATTGGGGGAAAGTATTGTTTTCCTCAGCCAGCCGCAAGATTTTTTATGAACCTTTTCTGAATACAATGGTAGTTGCCTTTGGTACATGCTTTGTCGCCATAACCCTTGGGGGTCTGGTTGCCTGGCTGGTAACAAGGACAAATCTCATGTTTAAAGGGATCATTTCCACTCTTTTTATTTTTCCCTACATTATGCCTTCATGGACTCTTGCAATGGCCTGGTTGAATTTCTTTAAAAATTCCCGGGTGGGGGGTGCTCCTGGATTATTTACAGCTCTAACAGGTATTGAAACTGCAAACTGGTTTGCCTACGGTCCCTTTCCTATTATAGTAGTTCTTGGACTCCATTATGCTCCTTTTGCATATATTCTTATTGGGGGAATTCTAAGAAATATGGATGCCAACCTGGAGGAAGCGGCACTTATTCTTAAGGCCGGCAGGGGAAGGATTATGCGAAAGATCACCATTCCCATTGTCCTTCCGGCAATGTTATCCACTTTTCTTCTTGTCTTTTCAAGTGCTATGAGTGCTTTTGCTGTTCCTGCTTTTCTTGGAACTACTGTAAGGTACCAGGTTCTGACTACCCAGATGTACAGAACTCTTAACGGACTGAATCCGGGATATGGTTATATAATGGCTTTGATAATGATCGTCATTGGAGTTCTTATTCTGGGGATAAATCAGAAAATTGTTGGAACCCGTAAATCATTTACCACAATTACAGGTAAGAGTTCCAATATATCTCTTATTAAGCTTAGAGGATTCAGGGGTTTATTCTCCGGAATTCTTCTGTTTATGATCAGCCTTGTGTGTATAGTTCCTTTAATCTCTTTTGCTGTGGAATCATTTATTATTGAACCGGGTAATTATTCCTTCAGTAATTTTACAACACTTTTCTGGGTGGGAGCCGGAAGTCCGGATATAGCTAACAGTGAGCCGGGTATTTTAAGGAATGCAACTATATTTAAAGGTTTATGGAACAGTGTAAGACTGTCAATCCTTGTTGCTTTTTTTGCAGGATCAATCGGTATTCTTGCAGGGTATGCGATTGTTAAGAAGAAAGGTTCAAAGCTTGCGACCCTGGTTAACAATCTTGCCTTTTTCCCCTATTTAATGCCCAGTATGGCATTTGGAGCAATTTTTCTCTCCATGTTTGCAGTAAGAAGAGGATTTATACCTCCTCTTTACGGCACTTTTGCTCTTCTGGTTCTTGTAGGTGTGGTAAAGTATCTTCCATTTGCATCAAGGGCCAGTGTCGGTGCTATGCATCAGTTGAGTAATGAGATCGAAGAAGCAGGGATTATTCAGGGTATTGGATGGGGTAAAAGAATGATGCGCATAATTATCCCGATACAAAAATCCAGTTTTCTCTCGGGTTATCTGCTTCCCTTCATATCAAGTATGAGGGAATTGTCATTGTTTATCCTTCTTGTAACACCATCCACAAGAATTTTAACGACAATGCTGTTTCAGTATGACGAAAAGGGCTGGAGCCAGTATGCAAATGCAATAAACCTGCTTATCGTTTTATTTGTTGTAATTAGTAATATGATTGTGACAAAGGTCACAGGAGCATCAATTGATAAAGGAATAGGAGGCCAATAATATGCCCGAAATAATACTTAAAAATGTTACTAAAAAATTTGGAAAGTCCATTGCTGTGGACAATCTAAATCTAAAAATTGAAGACAGGGAATTTGTAACTCTGCTCGGTCCGTCCGGGTGTGGTAAAACTACAACATTACGAATGATTGCAGGGTTGGAAACTCCTACCGAAGGGGAAATTTATATAGATGGGAAATGTGTTTTTTCTTCAAATGAGGGAATAGATATATCTCCGGATAAGAGAAATGTAGGGTTTCTTTTCCAGAATTATGCCTTATGGCCTCACATGACTGTATACAAAAATATATCCTTTGGTCTTGAAAATATGAAATGGGAAAAAGATCGAATAAAAGAGCGGGTCATAAAACTTCTTGAAATGTTAAGAATATCAGAATACTCCAACCGGTATCCCTCTGAGCTTTCCGGGGGACAGCAGCAGCGGGTTGCAATTGCCAGAACCCTTGCAACAGGACCTAAAATTTTATTTATGGATGAACCTCTCAGTAATCTGGATGCAAAACTTAGAATGGAGATGCGTACAGAGTTAAAGCGACTGCATACGGAAACAGATTCCACTTTTGTCTATGTGACCCACGACCAGCTGGAAGCCATGACCCTCTCTTCGAAAATATGCCTTCTTAAAGAGGGGCTTCTCCAGCAGTTTGAACCGCCCCTGGATATTTATCATAATCCTTCCAACTTCTTTGTTGCGGATTTTGTAGGAAGTCCGACGATGAATATTCTGGAAGTAAAAGGAGAAAATGTAAACCTGGATGAAGTTAAGCTCAGTAATGGGAAAATACAGGTTCTGTTTATCCCCAAATCTTCCAGTATAACTGTCCAGGATGGACAGAAACTTCTGCTCGGAATAAGACCGGAAGATATTTCCATTACCGAAAATGGAGAAAATGAGGGAACAATATATTCCACCCTGCCTTCAGGGATGGAGACAGTAGTAAAGATTGAACTGGATGGGCTTATTTTAACCTGTGTTGTATTTGGAGGTGTGGATTTTAATATAGGGGAGAAGGTTAAATTTTCCTTTAATTCTGACAAAAACATACTATTTGATAAAAAGAGTGAGCGTAATATTGCTTCTGGAAAGCTTATTTGAATTTAACTACCAATATAGTAAGATGAAGAGAGGATCTTCAGATTGTTAAACAGGTGGAAGAGAGTATGTCAGAGCGAAAAAAAATACTTATAATTGATGATGAAGAGCATATTGTCCGGATGCTGCAGATAAACATGAAGACCCATGGGTATGATTGTGCAGCAGCTTTTAGTGGAGAGGAAGGTGTTTCGATGGTATCTTCCTATCTTCCAGACCTGGTTTTACTGGATGTAATGCTTCCTGGAATTGATGGGGTAGAAGTTTGCAGACAAATAAAATCAAATCCTCTTACCAGGCAGGTACCTGTCCTGATGCTCAGTGCAAAGAGTCAGGGAAAGGATAAAATTACAGGTCTGGAGGGGGGAGCTGATGATTATATAACCAAGCCGTTTAGTCTTAAGGAATTATTTCTTAGAATTAATGCTTCTTTACGACAGGTTGAGCTCCTCAGTGCTGTTCATAAAACACAGTTTTCTATTGGGAATTTAACTCTCGATTCTGAAAAATATACTGTTTTTACCGGGGATATAAGGATTGACCTTACACTAACAGAATTTAGAATACTTTTTCTTTTATTAAAAAATAAAGGGAACCCGGTATTCAGAGAAGTGCTTATAAGAGATATTTTTGGCAGGGACAGTTCCGGTGGGAGCCGGGCTCTGGACGTTCATGTAAGAAATATCAGACGGAAATTAATTGAAAACAAGGTGAAAGACTGTGAAATAGTTACAATCCGGGGGATCGGATACCGGATAAAATAGTAATGAGTAGAACCGTCCATATTATTTTTATAGTTGCAACAGTCTTTATTCTGTTTATTTCAGGACTTCTGTTTTATCTTGATACTGTAAATATGATAACTTCCCAGGTCAACAGAGAGGGATTAAATGATATTAAGCAAATCTTTAATGATATAATAATGGATTATCCCGAAGTTGATTTTCAAAAAATAGCTTCGAGTCAGGCAGAAATTATTTCCGCACATATTGTAATTGTTGATACAGAATATAATCTGCTTGCAGATTCCCATAAGACTTCTGTAGAGATTTCAGGAAAATATATAACTGCGGATCTCTCAGACGCCAGAGATAAGCCTTTTGCATATAGTACTATACGCAGTACAAGAGCGGGGAATCTGACTCTATCCATTGCACAGTATAGAAAAATAGTAACCGGAGAAATAATAGTACAGATTGTATATAAAGTTGATCAGCTTCACCGTTTATCTTTTTCATTTCTGCTTTTGATTATCATAGTATCAATTATACTTATTTTACTTATCTATCTTTTGGTACTGTTCTTTGTAAAACAGTACCAAAAACCTATAAGGAAACTTCTTAAACATACAAGAACTGTTGCCAGTGGGACATATTCGAAGATCAGTGTCGATACTTCGAGTCTTGAACTACAGCAGCTTGTTGAAAATTTTAATACCCTGGTGGATCGCTATAATTTATTGATTGAATCTGATAATAAAAAATACAGCAGGATAAATACTCTCCTTGCCAATATGCAGGCAGGAATTCTTATGGTGGACACTGAAAATGTTATCACTCTGGTAAATCCCCAGGCTGAAAAACTTCTGAATTTAAATAAATCAAAGTTATTCAGAGACAGGGACAGATCGGTCTGTAATGAGGGAATCATTTCAAAAGTATTGTCAGAAACCGGGAGTGTAAATGATGATCTGATTTCACGTAAAATTTCCCTTACTACCCCAAGGGGGGAAATTCTTGATATCAGTATACAGGCAATTTTTAATAAATATATCCCCTATGAGCACAGCGGAGCACTTGTCTATCTTCAGGATGTTACAGAGATCAGACGTCTCGAGAAGCTGAAGGATGAATTTGTTTCAAATGTTTCTCATGAGTTCAGAACTCCTCTGACTGTAATAGGAGGGTTCATTGAGACTCTGAAATCCTGGGATCTGTTGAATGAAGATGACAGGAATACC
>JAJRQE010000178.1 GCA_024280415.1 Spirochaetota bacterium
CACTGAGAATAAAGTGGCAATTATGATGAAAATAAGAAAATAGGATCCGATTGCCGAGTCTCCAAATGCATGAACAGAAGTCAACACCCCCGATCTTACAAGAAATGTACCAAATAGAGTAAGAAGATATGTCATAAATATTAGTATAATATTCCATAACTTAAGCATGTTTCTTCTTTCCTGCATCATGACTGAATGTATAAAAGCTGTTGCGGTTAACCATGGAAGCAGGGATGCATTTTCAACTGGATCCCACATCCATATACCACCCCAGCCGAGTTCCTCATAAGCCCATAATCCACCAATTAGTATTCCTGCTCCCAGATTTAGCCAGGCTATTACAGACCATCTGCGGGTTTGCCGGATCCAGAAATCATTATTAATGTCCCTGACAAATAAAGCTGCTACAGCATAAGCGAATGGAACAGCAAAACCGACATAACCAAGGTATAGGGTCACAGGATGGAGAATCATTCCCGGATTCTGCAACAGAGGATTCAGTCCCTTGCCATCAATAACTTGTTTCTCCAGGAGGGTAAAAGGATTATCAACAAAACCAAGGGTTACGAGAAAAAATATGCTGTTAACTGCCAGAACCATTCCTACATAAGGGAGCAGTGGTGTATTTTTCAGCTTTCGATTATAAATGGCTATTACTGTGAAAATACTCAATGTTAGTTCCCAGAAAAGGAGAGAACCTCCATTCCCTGCCCAGAATGCAGATAGTTTGTATAAAAGAGGAAGAGCTCTGTTTGTGTAATTGGCTACATACCACACACTGAAATTACTGGTTCCCAGAGCTATCAGCATTATTATTGAATCTATAATAATTATCACTGCAACTACTAATGACGCTCTTTTCCCACTTTCAATGTAGTATTCTTTTCCTTTTTTAAGACCATAGAGATAAACCAGAAATGAAAATATTGCAAAAACAAGTGCGAGATATATACTGAAAAAAGCGAATTTAATCATTTTTCAAATCCTGGTTTAAAATATTTTCTGCAGGGTCTTTATTTGCTTCGTAGGTGCTGGGGCATCTTGTCTGTAATGTATCGGCAAAAAATAGATTTTTTTTGAATCATATTTCCCATTGATAATTGCTATGACATCATCATAAAAACCATCCGGTTTTATGCCATTATATATAACATTCAGTCTCTGACCTTCTTCGTCAAATATAGTAAAGGATAGTTCGATTTTTTCCGGATTCCAGACTACCGAAAGGGGATCAAGTTCCCCTTCCAGTATGATATATTCAGTTGCAAAGGTATCAGGATTTTCGTAAAGTTCTGATATTGTAATTTCAACACCGGAATATTTATTGACTGCAGAAAAAATCAGATAGGAACCTGCAGCTATCAGGGTTAAAACTACAATAGCAAGTCTTTTAGATTTTTTCATTATCAGCGTACTGATCCAGGAATATCTTTTAGCAGCTGTTTATATGTTTTTTCAGTAATTTTCCCATCTATTAAGAGTTTTCTGATTTTATTCTTCTCTGCTTCATAGGAGCTTTTCTTTTTGTTCCCGGAGAAGTTTTTTTTGCCCTTATTCCTATTCAAAACTGTTCGGTTACGGGAACTCAGGTAGATCATTAATCCAAGGAATACAGCAGCTATGGAAATTATTATAACAATGAATAAAGTTGTATTACTGCTGGTTGCTGATTCTGCCTTTTGTTGGAAGTTATTTGAGTTCATTGAATTATTATCTTGTACAGATCCTTTATTATCATTTTTTATGTATGAAATAGTAAGATCAATGGGTTCACCAGCCTTCAGATTGTTATAATAGAGGAGTGAATGATCAGATCCGTTTTTAGTAATTGATTTCTGAGGAACAGGATCCATGACAAAATCAGTTGCCCTGGCCGGATGGGTAATATCAACAGTTACTTTATTTATGTCAGAGATAAAAACAGGGGATATCTTAAACCTTTTTGATTCTCCCTGTTCAAAGGGTGATGAATAATATTCAAGCATGAAAGGCATCTTTTCCCCCGGCCCGAGGGTTCTGGAAAGTTTCCAGGTTACCGTATTATTCTCTCTATTAATATTGTAGGGAAGACATACCATCCCTCTTTCTGTCTCACAGATCATACTTATTCGAAAATATGGAAACTCCATAGGAAGAGATATTGTGACATATTCTGAAAAATCCCGATTTAAATTATTAACAAATAAACCGTAGTAACCAACCAGCAGAGATGGAGTATCTTCAGGCCATTGACTGGGAAAATCAAGTTCGGGCATAACCTGAATGGTGAGATCTTCAATAATTAAGCTGTTATTCTCATTTGAAACGGCATATTGAGATATTAACAAGATTATCATAGCAATAAAAAAGCTTTTCTTATGTTTCATATTCAATCATCCTTTCTATATAGGCAGTACGTTTATATTAAAAGGTAATTGTGAAAATTATGTGAAAGCATGGTAAAAAAAATTTAAATTCACAAATGACTCGTAAGTGTTGAAATACAAGGCGTTGATATAATAATAAAATGGATATAGAAGGGTAAATGAACTGTAGATACATATAAAAACAGAAAACACTAAATAATTATACTTTCATATAATTTTCATATCTCTATTTTAAAATGCTTTCATCTATAATAGATGAGTAAGGGGTAATCATGAAGGTTAATTCAATAATTAAGGGTCTTATAGCTGGTATTTCTTTAAGTGGGGTATATTTCCTTTTTTTACTGCTTATTGGGGGGCTTGAGCATGCAATAGGCTTTATTTCGTCTTTATGGTACTGGTTACTTATCATTGTAACAGGTTTTGGGCTGCAATTTGGTCTCTATTCATATATCAGACAGAGTGTAAAATCCAAAGTCGCTACTGCAGAAATGTCGACTTCAATTGGTGTTTCTACGGGATCAATGATTGCCTGCTGCCTGCATCTGGCAGTAGACTTGCTTCCAATAATAGGTTTATCAGCATTATCAATTGTTTTAGCGAGTTACCAGACTCCTATTATTCTGGTTGGAGTTTTTTCAAATATTATAGGAGTTGTTTTTATGATATCACTGATTAAAAAACATAATCTATACTCGAAGGATTCGAAAATGGGAATACTTTTTCAGATGAATTTCAAATATATTATTATAACTTTGTTTATACTCGGTCTTTCTACTGTTACAACTACAGCTTTGAGTGCAGAAGAAAACAGCTATAGCCTTCTAAATTTAGAGAAGCAGATAATAAAAAGTAACAGGGTTGTATTCGCTGTAAGCCCGGAGATTGATCCGGGAGTCACTATAAAACTAAATGTATCTATGAATACCCATTCGGTTAATCTGGATTTTAATATGTTGGAAATATCAAAACTGGTAGATTCCGATGGGAATACATATTTACCTGCTGAATGGCAGGGACCCACCGACGGGGGACATCACAGATCAGGTGTCTTGATTTTTTCTGATATTCCGGAAGATTTGCAGGAATTG
The DNA here is from genome assembly GCA_024280415.1 of Spirochaetota bacterium. Classification (GTDB taxonomy): domain Bacteria; phylum Spirochaetota; class Spirochaetia; order B11-G9; family B11-G9; genus JAJRQE01. The sequence continues at coordinate 3,458 of JAJRQE010000178.1, forward strand.
AATTTTATTATGGTTCCTGGAGGCAGATTTGAGGAATTGGATTTTAAGTGGGAAGTCAAATAGAGTTTGGAGCTTTAATATATAATGAGGATTCCATGAATTACAGATAATCTTTTGCTAACACATCAAACACCGGTATTTCGATACCAGCCCTGCATAAAGACTCTCTCATGCTATCCCTCAACAGCTCAGAATCAACCCTGAAATCATAGGGGCTGTAAGGATTAACTGTAAGGGCAATTAGTTTAATCGGCTCGTAGACACATAATCTGATTCTGTTTTTTTTCAATAGATTCATATTTCTTCTACTGATAAAGATACGGGTTCCATCCCTGACAATCAGGGTACAATCCAATGCTCTGTATTCATAAATAATCTCTTCTGCTGCTGAATCAGTTAAAGCCCCGCTGTAAACAAGAAAATCCCCGGATTCGACCCGACAATGAGCAGGAACAATAGTTTTACCAAAGGAATTATCTGTGAGTGCAATTATTTCTCCATTACGGATTAGGCCTGATTGACCGCTCCCAAGGATTCTACCTGCTGCCCGCAATATTTGTTCATCAGGACAGGGAGTCAGTGTAAACCGTTTAACCTCATCCATTGTTCGCTGCACAATAAGCTCTACAGTATTCCCTACAACAGCCCCTGTAGCCAGCACTATCCCGTGAGTAAGAGAGGGTATTGCCGAACTGCGACGGTTCAGAGCCCCGTCTATCAGAAACAGCTCGGTATCCTCCGGAAGAAGCTCTTTTATCTTCATCATCCTGGAACCCCTGTTAACCCCCGCGAGTTCAACACTGTCCCCTATGGTTCCGCTTTTATAAATCTTTACCTTTCCCAGAAGAGTATCTATTCCCGTATCTATAACAATCGCCCCCTGGAGACTGCTTTTTTCAAATAGCTTCTCTGCTGTAACAAAATACGTATTAGGGGGAATAAAGATCAAGGGTTTCTCTTTCTGGGTAATTGCATCTATATCCTCACCATCTCTGCCATAAGAGGCAACGGTAAGTTCTACATCCGCTTCCACGGCTTCCCTGATAAGAGTATTCAAAGCTACAGTCTTACCTGCATTTTTTGCAAGACCAATAATTGCCAGACAACTGACACTGTTTTCCATTGTCAGTTTAAGCAAATTATTCTTATTCATTATTCTGACTATGCCCGTTCCGGTGCCTGCGGACAAGACCCTTAGGCTCGAGGGCTAGCTTCTCTCCATTCAAGAGCCTGGCAATCCCATCAAGAGGTCCGTATTCATTGTTTTTACAAAGTTCACACCAGCATTCGGAAAAGATGTTCGACGGTTGGGTGTAGGTTGTAATTACTCCCTCATAGTTCCGCAGGACATAGCGCTTATCCGAATGCGACAAAAGGTAATTCGGCATCAGGGGAATCTTGCCGCCTCCTCCTGGTGCATCCACAACATAGGTTGGAACAGCCATCCCTGTTGTGTGACCCCGAAGGCTCTCTATAATCTCTATCCCTTTGGATACAGAAACCCGAAAATGGGAAATTCCTTTTGACAGATCACACTGATAAATATAATATGGTTTTACTCTGATCTTCAGCAGTTCGTGAACCAACTTCTTCATGATCCTGGGACAGTCATTTACATCCCGGAGCAGAACACTCTGATTGCCCACAGGTATTCCTGCATTAGCCATCGTCTCACAGGCTTCTCTTGCTTTATTTGTAATTTCTGTATAGTGATTAAAATGAGTGTTGACATAAAGGGGATGGTATTTCTTAAGCATATTCACGAGATCATCTGTAATACGCATAGGCATTACAACAGGTGTCCTTGTTCCAATTCTTATTATCTCAACATGAGGTATTTCTCTGATAGCTGCAATAATTCTTTCTAAAGAACTGTCCGCCAGAGTAAAAGGGTCTCCCCCTGATAATAGAACATCACGAACCTCTGTATGTTCCTTTATATAATCAACAGCCCTTTGAATATTATCCCATGGCACATGAGTATCTTTCTGACCAACAATTCTCCTCCTGGTACAATGTCTGCAGTTCATTGAGCATATATGGGTGACCAGAAGAAGCACCCTGTCCGGGTATCTATGTGTCAGCCCCGGAATTGATGAATCAACATCTTCATGAAGGGGATCGAGCATATCTGAAACATCATCGTTTAACTCTTCAATCCGGGGTATGGCCTGTAGACGGACAGAGCAGAGTTTATAGCTCTTATCCATAAGGGCGGCGTAATATGGAGTAACAGCCATCTTGAATTTGGTAAGAGTCTGCTCCAGATCTTCATGCTCCTTCTTATCAATATCCGCTACCATCTCCAGAGTCTCAATATCTGTGATGGTATTCCTCATTTGCCAGTGCCAGTCGTTCCACTGTTCTTCTGTTACATCCTTAAACAAGGGAATCTCTTTGTAATTAACCATAGAATATTCAGTCATCAGATTTTCTCCTTAGGTTGCATAGCCGACACCAGGCAACTTGTTGGTGACCAGCCTAGATATAAAGTTCCTTAAACATTTTTCTAAGCACCGGATTTTCCTTCAACACCTGCAATGTAATTTCAGCATGATTCTTCGTATAACCATTTCCAATTATCATATTGATATCCTTACCGATGCCTTCCGCTCCCAGGGCTGCTTTGGTAAAACTTGTAGCCATACTAAAAAAGTAGAGAATCCCGTCATCTCTGGTCGAAAGTATTGATCCCATCTCCGTATTAGGAATATTTACATTATTAATAACTACATCTGCCAGTCTGCCCTTTGTGACCTCCATTACCTTGTCATACAGTTCAACAGGTTTTGATGCATCGCCCTGTATAATTATATCTGCAAGCCCTGTTTCTTTGACTCGTTCTATACCTGCATCGCTGTGGGACATGCCTATCACTGTACCGCTGATGCCGACCCTCTTTTTTGCTTCATGAAGACAAAGAAGTCCGGATTTTCCTCCTGCCCCGATTATAAGAACTGTGTCCCCGGATTTGACCAGCTTCGCTGTCTGAGCGGGAGCACCTGCAACATCCAGAACAGCAAGGGCAAGAGTCTCCTCCATATCATCAGGGAGCTTTGCATAGATTCCGGATTCAAATAGAATTGCCTGGGCTTTTACATGGATCTGATCAATATCAGCCATTACCCTGGTTATCTCATCTATTTTCAGGGGGGTCAGAGACAATGAAACGAGGCTCACTATTTTGTCACCAACCTTAAGATCTCTGTTTTTCAGTCTGTCACCGATTCCCGCAACCGTTCCTATCAGCATTCCTCCGGATCCTGTAACAGGGTTCTGCATCTTTCCTCTCTCATTTACAATTTTCATTATCATCGATTTGATCTTCGTGGCATCCCCGGCAGCAGCACTTTTCAACTGTGTAAAACTGGCCGAATCGATATTCAGGGTCTCAACATCTATAAGTATCTCATTATCATAAATCTCCATTGTGTTGTCGATCTTCTCTGCGGGCTGAGGTAGAACCCCTTCCGGTGTAATGACTCTGTGGAGCCCAAAAATGTTTCCTTTTTTCATTTATTCTCTTCCTTTTCTTATTTTCAGTATTTTCCTGGCTTCAGAAGGAGATGCAATATCTCTTCCGGTTTCTTCTGCTATCCTGACAACCCGGCTGACAAGCTGAGCGTTACTTGTTGCCAGGATGCCCTTTTTATAGTAGACATTATCTTCAAACCCGACTCTTACATGGCCACCCATCAAAATTGTATGTATTGCCACAGGAAGCTGCCACCGGCCAATACCTGCAGCCGTCCAGGTGGCTCCCTCAGGCAGAAGCTCAACCATAAAGAGAAGGTTTTTTACAGACGCCGGGAGTGCCCCTGGAACACCAAGAACCAGATCAAAATGGAGATGATCCCGAAGAAGACCCTCTATTTTCAGCTGAAGGGCATTATTTATATTTCCGGCATCAAAACATTCAAGTTCAGGTAGAATAGTTCTCTCTTTCATCTCCTTTGCAAACCTACGCATTAAAGGAAGATCATTTACAAAAACCCCGTCTCCGAAATTAACAGTCCCGCAGTCAAGGGTTGCCATCTCGGGATTAAGATTTACAGGCTGAATTCTCTCCTCCCAGGACATTCCTGCGGCTCCTCCGGTAGAGGGTTGAATAATGGCTGTTACACCCGTCTCCTTCATTGCATCAATCGCTTTTTTAAAATATTCAATATCCTGAGTCGGCCGCCCTTCCTTATTCCTTACATGAAGATGAATAATGGCAGCTCCCTCCTTTTCCGCTTCCAATGCTGCCTCAGCAAGTTCCAAAGCACTTATAGGCAGATTTGGATTATCCTCTTTCGTAACCTCCGCGCCGCAAATTGCGGCTGTAATTATCAGCTTTTCCATTACTTACGACCTCTCCCTGTCTGAAATTCTTTTGTGGACAATCTGAACAATATAAGAGGCTACCTCAGGAGGAAGGGAGCCCGGTCCAAATCCTGCATCAAAACCAATTTCAAGGGCAAGTTCATGACTTATCCGGGGGCCGCCGGCAATAAGAATAAACCTGTCCCGCAAATTTTCTGCTTCCAGAAGTTCTACAAGATTTGTCAGATTCTGTACATGGATCTCTTTCTGGGTAACAACCTGGGAAACCAGAATTGCATCTGCGTCTACCTCTACAGCTTTTTTAATAAGCGCTTCATTTGGTACCTGGCTTCCAAGATTCCATGTATTTATTTCCGGATATCGCTCAAGACCATATTCTCCAGCATATCCTTTCATATTCATAATTGCGTCAAGTCCAACGGTGTGAGCATCAAAACCGGTGCAGGCGCCTATAATATTAAGCTTTCTGTCTATTTTTTCCTTTACAAAGGCATTTATCTCATAGTAGGTCATCATTTTGGTTTCAACCTTTGCAACTTTTATATTTGTGGCATCCACACTGTATTTGCAGCTGCCATATAGAATATGAAAGCTGAATCCTTCTCCCATATCATGCATGGATACAGAACTTACTTCCTCTATCCCCATCTTTCCTGCAAGCCTCTTAGCCGCCTCCTCTGCTTCCGGACTTGCTTCCAGAGGTAACGAAAAACTTATCTGGATTCTGCCGTCATTCAAAGTGTCCCCATAGGGTTTTATTGCTGTTCTGTCTATCATAAGACCCCCAACCCTCTTTTAAAAATATCCATAAATGGATTCCTGTAATTCATACTCTTTACGACAACACCATCAGCGCCCTTACCACCGCCAGGAGAACGGGAAATTCCGGCAAACATGCCGTCTTCAATTGCCTTCATGAGTCCTTTTTCTACAATTGTCTCCAGCATTGCTGTTGTTTCTTTTAGTACAGTATCTGCCCGATTCTGGATAATGCCGTCAGGTTTAAAAACAATCTCATCCTGAAGATGCCTGGCGTTGTTAAAAATATATTCAGCGTTTTCGATACTTAAGAGTCTGTCCTGAATGAATGGTGTATGAACCGCTTCAGTCATCATTCCAAGAAGCTGTATACTCTGACCAGTCATTACAGAAGCAAGGTTAAACATACCATCCATCAATTGTCCCTTGAAAATATTCCCGGTCATATGTTTGGTAGGTGGCATATATTTGATGGGGCATTCAGGAAAGAGCTGTCTGACCAGCTGAGCCTGAGCTATCTCCATAAGAAAACCATCTTCAATATCAGGATTAATTTCGAATGCGTGTCCCAGACCAATAAGCTTTTTAGGCATCCCCGAGCGAACAGCAAGTTCTTCATTTATAAACTGTGAAGCAATAACTGTATGGGCTTCTTCAACTGCATCTGAAGTTGTTAAATAGTTATCCTCACCTGTATTGATGATGATTCCGGAATATGCATTTATCATTCTTGAAAAATACTGATCGATAAATGTTCTGTTTATATTAATGTCCCGAAACAAAATTCCATATATGGCATCATTAAGCATCATATCCAGACGTTCAAAGGCACCCATTACTGCAATTTCGGGCATACATAGTCCGGAAGCATAATTCACCAGCTGAATATATCTGCCAGTCTCTTCACTTGCCTCATCCAGAGCTTCACGCATAATTCTGAAATTTTCCTGGGTTGCATATGTCCCTCCAAAACCTTCGGTAGTAGGACCAAAAGGAACATAATCCAGTAGACTCTGGGCTGTTGATCTGATAACTGCAATAATATCCGCACCCTGTTTTGCTGCCGCTTTTGCCTGTACAGTATCTTCATAAATATTTCCGGTCGCCACTATTACATAAAGTAAGGGTGCAGGTCCTTCAGGATACTGAATCTGTCTTTTTGCCCTTTCCTCAGCAACTTCGTCAAGAATGCTGACATTATCAAGAACTACAGATTCTGTAACTGACAATATCGCCTCGTTTGTATATTCAGGAAAATCTGTAATCAAAAAATCACCATTTCCGATAGCCCTGGCAATTTCCTGAGGGGTTTTACCAGTTTCAATTATTGCATTACCAATCCAGTAGAAAACTCCATCCTCCAGTTTTCCACTTTTTTTTATCTGATCAACAAGGACATTTGGAAGAGGAACTCCCTGGCTGTCCACACCGTCGACACCCATTAATCTGGCAATAGTCCGTTCAACTGATGTGGTTGTTTTATCCTTAATCAATTCCTCAACTTTATCAGCTATCATGACCGCCGCTTTACGGCTGCGGGAAAGAAGGTCGTTATCAATTTTTATTTTACAATCCAAAAGTATCCACCTTTAAATAGAATGATATTCTATTGAGAGCAATAACCATGCCATGCAACGCCTCGATCTCAAAATACTTTTCGAATCGCTATCTGCAGACGCAATATCCTGCGGCTGCATTGTGTAATTCATTTGATTGACTGTTTATGTGGTATAATGCAACAATATTTATATTCTATGTTATCATTATAACTTAAACGAACCAAAAATGATTCATTTGAGTTAATCCTGAATCAGTGATACAATTCTATTGAGGTAAAGTGATGAGTATAAAACATCTGGAAAGTGAACTTATCCGTAAAGAAGAACTGATTAAAGAGATGGATATTATATTTGATTCAGTGACAGACGGACTGTATATCACTGACGGAGATGGAATAACACTAAAAACCAACAGTTCATTTGAAAAAATAACAGATATCAAACCCAGTAGTATAATAGGAAAAAATGTTCGAACACTTGTTGAAACCGGCGTGTTTAATAAATCTGTAAGCCTTCTGGTTCTTGAGTCTAATCGCACATGCAGCTTAATAGAAACCCTCCCGAACGGAAAAAAAGCACTTCTTACAGGAACGCCTATATTTGATGAATCAGGAAATATTTTCAGAATAGTAACAACTCTCAGAGATATGGCCGATCTCAATATGCTTGAATCAAAGCTGGAGCAGATAGAAAAGAAGAGTGAGCAATACAGAATGGAAATTTTAAATCTCCGTCTTCAGCAGCTTAATATGGAAGATACAATTGTTCATTCACAAATAATGAGGAATGTTATGCGCCTTGCCTTTCGTCTTGGAGAGGTTGATTCTACAGTTCTCATAACCGGTGAAACCGGAGTGGGAAAAGAAATTGTAACCAGAGCAATTCACAAGGCAGGAGAAAATAAAAATCGACCCTTAATTACTGCAGTCTGTAGCGCAATTCCGGAAAATTTACTTGAAAGCGAGCTGTTCGGCTATGAGAAGGGATCCTTTACAGGAGCTGATCGTTCAGGCAAGCCTGGTCTGTTTGAAATTGCAGAGGGAGGAACACTGTTCCTGGATGAAATAGGCGATATCAGCCTCAATATTCAGGTAAAACTCCTGCGTGCAATTCAGGAGAAGGAAATTATGAGAGTAGGCGGGCGAAAACCCGTAAAAGTAAATGTAAGGATAATTACAGCTACCAATAAAGATCTAAGGGAATTAATTAAACAGGGAACATTCAGGCAGGATCTCTACTATAGACTTAATGTGGTACCTATTCATGTCCCCCCTCTTAGAGAAAGAAGGGAAGATATACTTCCACTTACCAATTACTTTCTTGGCATATTTAACAGGAAATTTGACAGAGATGCCAGGTTCACATCTGAGGCACTGGTTCAATTTGAAAAATACGACTGGCCGGGAAATGTCAGGGAGCTCGAAAATACAATTGAAAGGATGGTAGTCCTTGCGACCGGGTCTCTTATCAGAAAAAAAGATATTGCTGAACATATACGAGAAGAAATATTCATCATTCCGGAAATGGCACTGAACAGAATACCGCCATTAAATGAAGCCATAAAGAAACTTGAGAAACAGATTATTTTAAGTGCATGGAAAAAATTCAGGTCAACCCGAAAGATGGCACGAATCCTTGAAATCAGCCAGTCAAGTGTGGTTAGAAAGATGAACCAATACAATATTGGAGATACTATAATCGATGCATAAATGAATCACTTGCGGTATTTCCTCATACCAGAATGAATTTCATGGTACAGATGTAGCATGCTACGTCTCTCCCGGGGCAGCACATTCGTTTTTTTATTTCAGAATTCATGGCACACTTCCTGCTGATAGATAGTAACTAAAATACTACTGGAGGCAGTGATGAAGGTCGCTCCTAAACTAAACCTGGAAAAATCGTTTACTGAATTTGAGATATCAAAAAAACTCATCCCCGGAGGAGTACTTGGCATTAGAAGACCCTATAACTTTGTAGACGGGGAATTCCCAATATTCTTCGACTCAGGAAAAGGAGGAAGAGTTACAGATATTGACGGGAATGAATATATCGATTATCTCTGCGCATACGGCCCTGTTATACTGGGGAACAGGGAGTCGGAGATTGATGAAGCCGTAATAGAGCAGATAAGGGGAAAAGGGTTTTGTTTTTCACTTACGCAAGTGTATCAGAACAAACTGGCAGAAAAGCTTAATGAGCTTATTCCCTGTGCAGAGATGAGCCTCTTTGTAAAAACAGGATCCGATGCAACATCTACTGCAATCCGCATGGCCCGGAGCTATACAGGCAGAGAAAAAATTATGCGCTGCGGATATCACGGATGGCATGACTGGTGTACAGAGGTAAAGGGAGGCATCCCGAAAAAACTCTACGAAGATGTCTATGAATTTAAATATAACCGTATAAACGAACTGGAAGAGCTCCTTAAAGCTCATGGAAGCGAGACAGCTGCTGTAATAATTACTCCCCTTGGACATCCTCTGGCTCAGAAGATTGAGGAACCTTCTAAGGGATTTCTTGAAGGAGTAAAAAACCTGGCAAAAAAATATGGGGCAGTATTAATATTTGATGAGATAAGAACAGGTTTCAGAGTTACCATGGGCGGTGCCCAGGCTTATTACGGGGTTACTCCTGACATGGCTGTATTCGGAAAAGCCATGGCTAATGGATATGCAATAGGAGCTGTCACAGGTAGGGCCGAAATTATGAAGCAGGGAGAATCTGAAGTATTCATATCTTCAACCTTTTTCCCAAACAGCCTCTCCTTTGTAGCGGCATTAAAAACAATAGAAATAATGGAAAGAGATAAGATACTCGATTCAATCTGGGAAAAAGGCAAATACTACATGGACAAAGTCAGGAAGCTGATAGATGATGCTGATGTTGGTGCTGAGATTTCGGGTATTCCTCCTATGTCATTTATCACCTTTGAAAAAGATCCGGAAAAACGATATAAAAAAAGAAGAAATGATTTTTATACACACCTGATCAGACGCGGAGTTTTTCTCCAACCCTACCACCATGGCTATATCTGTTACAGACACACAAAAGAGGATCTGGATTATACAATCGGAGTGATAAAAGAAGCTCTTATCAATTTAAAAGGTGAGGTTGAAGGAGGGGAACAATGAGAGAAGTTGTAATTGTCTCTGCAGCCAGAACAGCTATCGGCAGCTTTGGAGGTGCCTTTTCAGAAATACCTGCTGTTGAACTGGGAGCTGTCGCTGCAGAAGAAGCAGTAAAAAGGGCAAATTTTGAACCTGGAAAAATAGACGAGGTAATAATAGGAAATATTCTTACGGCAGGTCTTGGTCAAAACCCTGCAAGGCAGACTGCAATTGCTGCAGGACTGCCGGTTTCTATTCCTGCCATGACACTGAACATGGTTTGCGGATCCGGTCTTAGGGCAGTCAGTCTGGCAGCCCAGATTATTACAGCCCGGGATGCTGATATTATCCTTGCCGGGGGAATGGAGAATATGAGCCTCAGCCCCTATATTCTGGACAAACATCGCTGGGGAAACAGGATGGGAGAACATAAACTGATTGACACAATGATCCATGACGGCCTTACCGATATTTTTAGTAGTAACCATATGGGTATTACTGCGGAAAATATTGCTGAAAAATGGAGTGTCAGCAGAGAGGAACAGGATAAGTTTGCAGCTCTAAGTCAGCAGAAAACAGAAGCAGCAATGAAAGAAGGGCGGTTTAATGAAGAAATTACACCTGTAATTATCACTTCAGGAAAAGGAGCTGACTTGATTATAGAAAGTGATGAATACCCAAGGCCAGGAGTCACAGAAGAACAGCTTGCAAAAATGAAACCTGCTTTCAAAAAGAATGGAACAGTTACTGCCGGTAATTCTTCCGGAATAAATGACGGAGCGTCAATGGTAATTGTTATGTCCAGGGAGAAAGCAGAGGAGCTCAAAATTAAACCGCTGGCTGTTATTAAAGCATGGGCATCTGCCGCTATCGAGCCGGATATAATGGGATACGGACCGGTACCTGCCACGGAAAAGGCACTAAAAAAAGCAGGAATGACAGTGAATGATCTGGATCTGGTAGAAGCCAATGAAGCTTTTGCAGCACCGTCAGTCGCAGTAATAAGAGATCTTAAACTTAATCCGGAAATTGTAAATGTTAATGGAGGAGCCATAGCCCTTGGACACCCCATAGGAGCTTCCGGTACTAGAATTCTGGTTACCTTACTGTATGAAATGAAAAGAAGAGGGGTTGAAAACGGCCTTGCAACTCTGTGCATAGGAGGGGGAATGGGAACTTCAATTATTGTGGAGGCCATTAAATGAATAAGGTAAAAACAATCGATGAAGCTATAGGTCTGATAAAAGACGGTGACTCTATTATGATTGCAGGATTTATGACTGTGGGAACACCTGAACTTCTTGTAGATGCAGTAGTTGCCGCCGGCCTTAAGGATCTTACAATTATCTGCAACGATGCAGGGACACCGGGAAAGGGAGCAGGGAAAATCGTTGATGCAAAAATCATTAAAAAATATATAACCAATCACATAGGCCTGAATCCTTTCTGTGGAAAACAGATGAGCAATGGGGAACTTGATGTAACCCTTATTCCTCAGGGAACAATGGCTGAGAGAATCCGGGCAGGCGGTGCAGGTCTTGGAGGTTTTCTTACCCCCACAGGATTAGGAACTGTTGTAGAGGAAGGTAAGCAGATAATAAAAATTGAAGGGAAGGACTATCTTCTGGAACTTCCTCTAAAAGCGGATGTTGCTCTTATAAAGGCTTACAGAGCAGATAGATCAGGAAACCTGATATTCCGGAAATCAGCTCGGAACTTTAACCCCCTTATGGCAACAGCCTGTGAGTATGTGATCGTAGAGGCTGAACATATAGAGGATGTGGGTTGTCTGGATCCGGATGCAGTAATGCTCCCGGGAATTTTTATCGATGCCATTATCCAGGGATAGGAAGGAGAGTATTATGAACCCAAAAGAACTTATTGCAAGACGGATAGCTAAAGACCTGAAAGACGGTCAGGTGGTAAATCTCGGAATAGGACTTCCTACGAAGGTTGCAAATTATATACCGGAAGATGTAGAGATTTTTCTTCAATCGGAAAACGGATTTATCGGTATTGGCCCTGTTTCTCCTGAGGGGGAATTTGACAAAGATCTTATAAACGCAGGAAATCAACATGTAACGGTAAAACCAGGATCCTGTTTCTTTGACTCTGCTGTCAGTTTCGGGATAATTCGGGGCGGCCATGTTGATGCAACCGTTCTGGGAACACTGGAGGTGGATCAGGAGGGTAATGTTGCGAACTACATAATTCCAGGAAAGCTAATTGCAGGTATGGGGGGCGCCATGGATCTGTGTACAGGAGCAAAAAAGGTGATAATTGCAACAACCCATACCGACAAACACGGAAGACCGAAGGTGCTGAAAAAATGCAGACTCCCATTAACTGCCAGGGGAGAAGTAGACCTGATTGTGACCGACCTGGCATTTATGGAACGAACCGAAGAGGGTCTTGTCCTGAGGGAAACTGCACCGGGAGTAACTGTGGAAGAAGTACTTTCAAAAACGGAAGCTGAGCTCATTGTTCCTGATAACGTTAAAGTGATGGATATCTGAGAGAAGTCATTAAAATAGGTTCTGTTCCTTTGTAGATCAGGACAACTAAGACAGCTCAATTGCTTTGAATACATTTACGACAAATTCGGTTGACTCAGTAATGTCTCTGCGTAACAATCGGCAGACCTCTTCAGAGTTACGTTTTCTCATCTCTTCCAGCATTTTCCGGTGATAATTTAGTCCGGTAAGAGGATCGGTTAATTCTGTCTGCCTAAACATAATGTGGTAGTATGGACTTACCTGGTTCCAGATATTTTCGATTATGGTTAATAAAACCGGCATCCTGGATTCACGGTAGATTGTGAAGTGGAACTCCTTGTTAATCCGCAGTAGTTTATCAGAGTCATTGTTCCGACTAGCTGACAGGTACTGGTCATTGAGGTGCTCCAAAGAGATTAAAGCCTCTTTACTTCGCCGTACAGCAGCCTTCTTTGTGGCTGGCAGCTCGACTAATAATCTGACTTCGAGCATTTCCCATAGTTTCTCCATCGATAACTGGTTGACAACGGCGCCTTTTTGAGGCTTGATAGTAATGAAATTTCGGGCCTCGAGTCTACCCAGAGCCTCACGGACAGGTATCCTGCTGACACCCATCTGCCTGGCCAATTCCTCTACAATCAATTGTTTTCCCGGTTTTATGTGTCCGTAAACAATAGCTTGTTCCAATTTTTTATAGACCATTTCCTGAAGGGTTGGGGCTTTAATCGTATCGAGATAGTACTTTGTCTCTGCTCTCGCCATCATTTTATCTCCCTGTTCTTTTTCTTCAGGAAGGAATCCTGCATGTTGGTCTTCCCAGGTCTTGCGTAAGCTCGACAGACCACTCATACCACTTATGCCAGCCTTATCGAACCATCCACGAACCAGGCGCGAAGCGCTTGATCTCGAAAGTGGGGCAGAGCCTTTTCTTGACTTAAATATATAGTCGTCTAATGCAGGTTTTGCATCTAACATATACCTTTCAAACGTCTGGAATAATCTGTAGCTCATATTGACGTAACTGCAAGAATCCGATTTTCTTGGCAGAAAGGGAAGTCTTTTCCCAACCTCTATCCCGTGAAGGTCTTTTATCCTGAGTCCCAGCAGTTGTTTTGCTGATATGCCTGTCTCTATGGCCAAATCGAAAAGGAGCAGGTTTCTGGGGATGGAATTTAAGTGTGCCCTCAGCCGAATGATGTCCAGGGGATCGCTGATTGACTTAATGGAATGAACTTTATTTAAAGGGTCGTTCTTTTTTAGCATTATTACTACCTTAATAATAATAATACATTAGATGTCATTAAGAGTCAATTAGATGTCATTAAATAAGTATAGTGACATAATGATAAATATCATTAACCAGCACTAAAGGCATACATTATAGACACGAGAGCCAAAAATGTTGAAACATATTGATTAGTTATAGGGAAACCTTATGAATAATTTTGTATGACATTAATATTTCTTGACAGTATAATATATACGAGTTACAATAGTGTTTATAACTAATCAGGAAAAGTGTCCAAAGAGAAGCTGGACGATATTGTGATGGAAGTGAGGTTTACCGCTCTATAGAGCGTGGATATATTACATAAATCCTGTAAATCTAAGGAGTAGAAAATGAAAATTGGTAAAATTTTTATTCTCGTGACGGCATTATTACTGCTCTTTTCCTTCTCAGCTTCAGCAAAAGGAAGCCAGGAGCAAGAGAAAGATGAGCTCAAGATTGCCACGTGGGAGGATGTGAATACATTCGATCCCGGCTGGATGACCAGCGGCGAGAGAGAGCTGACCATCATGACCTGCCTGTACAATGGATTAGTAAAGTACAAAGAGGGAAGCTGGGAGATTGTGCCTGATCTGGCTGAATCCTGGGAGATTTCCAAAGACGGCAAGGAAATCACCTTCTATCTGCAAAAAGGGATCATGTTTCACAAGGGCTACGGCGAGATGACAGCTGAAGACGTCAAATTTTCCTTTGAACGGATTATTGACCCGGCGGTAGAGTCACCGGAAAAAGGCCAGTGGGGTCTATTAGATCACGTCGAGGTTATTGACAGCTATACGGTTAAACTGATTTTGAAAGATCAAAAGGTAAACTTGTTCACATCTACTTTACCTATGAATACTGGCATGATTGTTTCAAAAAAAGCTGCGGAAGAAATGGGTCAGGAGAAATTCAGTAAAAACCCAATCGGTACCGGCCCATACGAATTGGCCTCGTGGGATCCGAAAAGTTCTGTTGAACTGGTTGCGTTCGCAGACTACTGGGGAGAAAAACCCAAAATTGAAAAGGTAACATTTATTCCTATCGTAGAAGATACCACCAGTGAAACAGCTCTCAAAACGGGGGAGATCGACATAGGGCGTTCTGCCATGATCAATGTCAATAATTTCGAAAAAGATTCCAGGTTTAATGTATATTTTAAGGCAGCCATGAAAACATACTGGCTTGGTCTTACCGTTAACAAGCCCCCCTTTGATAATCTCAAATTGCGCGAGGCTTTTCGGTATGCAGTTAATGTAGATGATATTGTTGAAGCTGCTTTTTTTGGTACAGCCAGCAGGGCTAACACGGTATTGCCCCCTGGTCTTCCTGACTTCTGGGCCGATGCACCAGTGTATACCCAGAATATTGAAATGGCTAAAAAGTTAATGGCAGCAGCTGGTAAATCTGAAGGATTTGAGGTCAGGCTGTATATTCCGGCATCCGATACAGAAAAGATCATGGCCGAAGTGATAAAAGCCGATGCCGCCAAGGCTGGCATCGAAGTTGTTATTGAGGTTAAGGAAATCGGTGCTTTCAACGAAGCCGCAAACAACGGAGAGACAGACGCGTATATCCAGTTTTACACATCTACCATAGATCCGGATTACATCATGCAATGGTTTGCCGCGGAAAGCTGGAACCCAAGTCAGTGGCACAACGCCGAGTATGCTGAACTAATTAAAAATGGTGCCAGTGAAATTGATCCTAAAAAGCGAACCCAAATTTACTTGAATGCCCAAAAAGTGATCGACAAGGATGCCTGGGCTATTTGGTTGACCCACGGTACCAAGGTTTGGATTGCCCGGAATAATGTGGACATTGGTTCAATTTATCCCAACGGCCGTCTGACGCCATGGACGATAAGTTTCAAGTAGTAGATATTGTATAGAAACGGAATAGGGCATCGAGAATAGAGCAGCCATTTTCTTCATGCTATATGGTTTAAGGAAAAGTGAAGGGGACAGGATGCTGAAATACGTCATTAAAAGAACGCTCTGGATAATTCCTACACTGCTTGGTGTATTGATAGTTTTGTTTGCCCTGACCTACCTGATGCCGGGCGATCCGGCATCGGCCATGCTTGGCCCCCGGGCAACACCTGCACTGGTGAAGGAACTCAATCAGCGGATGCATTTTGACAAATCGATGCCAGTGAGACTAGGTTATTATTTGCTGGGGATTGCCAGGGGTGATTTAGGCACTTCGGTCTGGTCGGGACATAAGGTCAGCACGCTGATTGCAAATGCCCTCCCTCATACAATGTTACTTGCCATAACCAGCCTGGGTGTCGCAGCTCTGAGTGGTATTCTGTTGGGGGCATTTGCTGCAGTTCGGCGTGAGAGTCCCATCGGGGGTGTCGTGACCATTGTTTCACTTCTGGGAGTGGCCGTGCCTGATTTTGTGGCCGCTTTGCTTCTAATGCTTCTGTTTAGCGTTAAAATTCCCCTGTTGCCGGCATTGGGTGCCGGTGATGAGGGTAATCCGCTTAGTATAGCCGTGCATTTGATTCTACCGGCCACAGCTCTTGGCATCGGATGGCTGGGCTATCTGTCCCGTCTCACCCGCGAATCCATGCTGGATGTTCTTGATTCTGACTATATCCGCACTGCCCGGGCTTTTGCTGTTCCAAAGCGCTCCATTGCGTATCGCTACGCTTTGAAAAATGCCGTGATTCCGTCTATCACTGTCATCGGTCTTGGTGTGGGTAAGCTTCTGGGTGGTGCGGTCTTTGTGGAGATTATTTTCAGTCGTCCCGGGCTTGGTAAACTGATCGTTGATGCTGTTTATGCAAGGGATTTCCCTTGGTTCAGGGCGGCATTCTGGTGGCAACGATATTATTTGTTTTCGCTAATCTTATTGCCGACATATCGTATGCATTTATGGATCCGAGAATTCAGTATGCTTAATATAGGAAATACCCCACCTGAATTTACCCTTAAGCACAAGTGGTATGACACTGTACGAGTGATCTTTCGCGCACTAATAAAGGTCAGAGGGGGCTTGTGGGGCGGTATTTTTATCTTAATCATGCTTGTGTGCGCTATTGGTGCATATTGGATATCACCGTATGACCCCAATGTACAGGACATACCCCACCGGTTTGCATCCCCCGGCTTTGAACATTTTATGGGTACCGACTACCTTGGACGCGACATTCTTTCCCGTATCATTTACGGCAGCCGTATTGCGTTGCTGGTAGCATTCGGTGCTGTGAGCCTTTCTTCCATAGTTGGTGTATTTCTTGGAGTGATTGCCGGATACAACGAGGGTAAAAAGATTGATTACTTCATTATCTGGTTGTTTGATGTCATTCGTTCATTTCCTCAGATCATTTTGGCTTTGGCAATAGTGGCCGTGACTGGACCCTCGCTGTTTAATTTGATTGTTGCGCTGGCCATTACTGCCTTTCCTTTCTATGGACGGGTAGCCCGGGCGCAGACACTTTCTGTAAAGGAAGCCGATTATATTAAAGCAGCCGAGGCTATGGGGCTGAAACGACTTGAAATCATTATAAGGCATATTACACCCAACATCATTGCTCCGGTGATCGTTTGCATGGGGATGGATATGGCCACCATGATTGTCTGGGAATCGGGTCTTTCCTTCCTTGGATTAGGGGTAAGACCTCCCACCGCCTCATGGGGTATCATGCTCCGGAACGGTTACAAATATATGCAGACTTCGCCGTGGATGCTGCTTTGGCCGGCTGCGGCCATTATCGCGGCGATGATTGCCTTCTCCCTTTTTAGTGAGGGGCTGAGGAGTTCTCTGGATCCTAAGGAGCGGGAAAGATAATGTCTGAACCTTTACTTGAAGTCAGTAATTTGACTCTGGATTACAATCTGGGCAGTCGTAAAATGAGGGCTCTGGATCGGATCAGTTTCACTCTTGGCAAAGGGCAGGTGATGGGAGTTGCAGGAGAAAGCGGATGCGGAAAATCCAGCCTGGGATTGTCCATCATCGGATTGCTTCCCACGGTTGCTGAGATCAAACGGGGTGAGATCGTCTTCAACGGGATCGATCTGCTGAAGCTCCCGGAAGCAGAGATGGACAAGGAGATCAGAGGACAAAAGATTACCATGATCTTTCACAACCCTCAGAACGCACTCAACCCGGTGTTTACTATTGAAACACAGATGACAGATATTTTGTGCGTTCAGGACAAATACCGAAATCCCGGAAGTCGAAAACGGAGGCAGGATTTTAAACGGCAAGCCATCGAACGTTTGAAGAGCACAGGGATTGCTGATCCGGATGCGCGCATTTCCAATTATCCGTTTGAATTTTCCGGTGGCATGAAACAACGGGTAATAATTGGGATGGCGTTGTCCTCCGGAACATCTTTGCTTCTTGCCGACGAGGCTACTACAGCCCTGGACGTAACAATAGAAGCCCAGATTAACCGACTGATTACCGAGCTTGCTGCTGAGTACGGAACCTCTGTTTTGTACATCACCCATAATTTGGCGGTACTGTCGGAAATCTCGGATCGCATCATGATCATGTACGCAGGCAGGGTATTCGAGATGGGATGGACCGAGTCTGTTCTTGGTGACCCCTGGCATCCCTATTCCGCAGCTTTGCTGGAATCGCTGCCGGGTCGTCAGCCCAGGGGTAAACGGCTGCATTCCATTCCCGGCTACGTGCCGCCATTAGATCAGTTACCCAGGGGGTGTTCTTTCCATCCGCGTTGCCGTTTTGCAGAGGATATATGTCGTCGGCAGGTGCCTCCGCTGATTGAAGTATCCAGTGAACATTGGTCCGCCTGCTTTCTGGATCAAAAAAGGGGGAGGGACACATGGCAGAGGATCTGATCCGGATCAGGAATTTAAAAACTCATTTTTATCAGGGTAAGGGTCTTTTGTCCAGAGTGTTCGGACAGGGATTGAAGATCGTTCATGCCGTGGATGGTGTAAGCCTATCCATCAAAAAAGGGAGTACTTTCGGTCTGGTCGGAGAGAGCGGATGTGGTAAATCCACCCTGGGTAAAACCATTTTCCGACTGGTGGAACCACTTGAAGGGGAGATAATTTTCGAAGGCCGGGATGTTGTAAAAATGAATCAAAAGGACTTGAGAGAATTTCGGCAAAAAGCCCAGATTATCTTTCAGGATCACTTCGGCTGCCTGAATCCACGTATGACCGCGGGGCAAATCGTTGCAGAACCGCTTATAATGTGCCGGGGTAAACAAGTGAGCCAAAGAAGCATTGAGCATGAAGTTGTCCGACTCCTGAGAGCGGTAAATCTCGATCCTGATGCTGCAGTAAAGTTTCCCAATGAATTTTCCGGCGGGCAGGCGCGCCGCATCGGGGTGGCCAGAGCCATTGCTTTGAATCCGATTTTTATCATGGCAGATGAGCCCACCTCCGGTCTTGATATTTCCACAGCAGCGACAATTCTTAATTTGATGCAGGATCTGCAGGACAAAATGAACATCACCTATTTGTGGGTATCACACAATCTGACTCAGGTAAAATATATGTCCGACGACATGGCGGTTATGTACCTTGGCAAAGTGGTGGAGATGGGCAGAACAAGCGAAGTATTCAATAAAATGGCTCATCCCTATACGCAGGCTCTTATTCCAGCGGTTCCTCGGGTTTCTTCGAAACAGAGGAAACAAACAATTTTATTGAAAGGTGAAATACCAAGCCCCATCAATCCACCTTCCGGCTGTTACTTTCGCACTCGTTGTCCCCAGGTGTTTAAAAGGTGTGAGAGAGAGGAGCCGCCATTACTCGATCTGGGAGGAGGGCATTTTTGCGCCTGTCATCTGTACGACGGTCATTAAATAGATCCGGGATATTTCACAAAAGGGTATATATATGAAAAATACATGGTTTTCAAATACAGAAGAAATTCTAATCCCATTGGGTAGACCTTTTGTAAAGATGCACGGCCTGCGCAATGATTTTGTCATTGTGGATGGGCGTGAGAAATCCTATACGCCTTCTGTGGCGGAGATTGTCCGCATTTGCGACCGTCGAGAGGGGGTTGGCTGTGATCAATTGCTGGTGGTCGAACCGCCTCAGTCTGACGGATCTCACGCATTTGTGCGGATTCTCAATACTGATGGCCGGGAGGTGGAAGCATGCGGTAATGCCAGCCGCTGTGTGGGCTGGCTCCTTATGGAAGAGTGTGGACGTGATGAGATTCGGATCGAAACCCTCGGAGGCGTACTCTCCTGTCGCCGTGCCGGTGAAAAGCAGGTGGCAGTTGAGATGGGCAGACTACGGACTGAATGGCAGGAGATTCCCCTCTCCCGGGAGACAGACACTCTTCACCTGGGGGTCGGAGCCGGACCACTTCAGGATCCTGTAGGTATGAATATCGGTAACCCTCATGCGGTTTTTTTTGTATCCGATCTGGCCGCTGTTGATCTGACCCTTTATGGCCCGGAATTGCAAAAAAATTCTCTTTTTCCACAAGAGGCCAATATCGGTGCGGCTCAGATTATCGATCCGAAGACACTCAAACTTTCCGTCTGGGAGCGGCCGGGAGTTTTGACCACCGCCTGCGGCACCGGAGCCTGCGTAGCCGTGGCCGCGGCTCGCAGACGTGGGCTGACCGTGGAGCGAAAGATGACAGTAATCATGCCGGGCGGATCGGTGGAGATTGAGTTGAAAGAGAACGACATGGTGGTTATGACCGGTCCGGTAGAAACCTGTTACGCAGGCTTTCTTCCAATAACCTAATAATTCGATAACAGAAAATAGCTGGTAAGGAGAAATAATTAATGAATGCAACAGAGAGAATGAATGCGGCCATCAATCTGAAACCGGTTGATCGGGTACCCAATGCTCCGTTTTATGAAGCTCCGATCTGTAAATATTTCGGATCCAGCTTCAGGGCTGCACTGCTTGAAGATCAAGCCATGGCAGACACCCATCTGGCTGCTTTGGATGAGTTTAAATTTGACTGGGTAATGGTTGGAATGGGATTGATCGGTGGAATTATCCCGGAGGCGTTGGACTGCAGTGTCAGCTATCCAGAAGATGTTTTCCCTGTGATCAGGGAAACACCTATTAAATCTATTAAGGATGTAGACCGCATAGCCAAATCAGATATGTTCACAAAACGTATGGATCGGTTTTTGAAGGGTGTTTCCATTCTTAAAAAGGAATTAAAAGGAGAAGTCCCTATTGCCTGCGAATATATTTCTCCTTTTACCATTGCAACAAGGCTAAGGGGTACCAATGAGATAATGCTGGATATGTACGAGGCCCCTGAGTTGGTTCAATATCTTCAGGAAGTTCTGATTCCCCTGGATATTGAAGTCGGAAAAGCCCTGATCGGGGCAGGGGTGGAGTATATATTCTATGGCGCTGACATGGAGTGCCCTCTACTGCTTTCCCCTGAACATTACAGGAACTTCATTGATGAACCCACAAGAAAGGTTTGTAATGAGCTGACCAGGCTCGGTGCAAAAGTTCTTCCCCATATGTGTGGCTCTATTGTTGAGAAAGGTATTGTGGATATGCTGTTGGAAATGGATATACATGGCATTATGCCCGGCAACCTGACTCAGGAAAAAGTTTTGGATATACGTGAACTGAAAGAAAAGGTGGGGGAAAGAATTTGTATTTTTGACAATATCAATCCAAACGGATCACTGCTGATCGGAACTCCTGAGGAGGTGGCAGCAGAAACCCGGGCTCATCTGGAAAAAGCCCATGGTATGTCGGGATATATTTTTTCCACCTCCGGTACTTCATCTCCCAATACACCAAAGGAAAATTACCTGGCTATGAATCGAGAAGTGCTGAACTTTCAGTGTGATTAAGTTAAAGGAGATGACATCCATGAACAGAGCGATCATAAACTTTGATAACAAAACACTGGATTCCATTCATAAATATTCACTTGAACTGCTGAATTATACCGGTATCCGGTTTCCTAACGAAAAGGCGCTGGGGATATTTAAGAGTCATGGCTTTCGCACTGATGGCGAAATGGTTTTTTTCGAAGAGAAAGATATACAGACGGCACTGGAAACAGTTCCGTCTGTTTTTTCGATAAAAGCCAGAAATCCTGAAAAGAATATTAGGATCGGGGATGATAGTTATATGATAGCTCCCGGATATGGTCCCCCGTTTATTATCGAACCGTCAGGAGAGAAGAGAAACGCTTTGTTGGATGATGTGCAAAAGTTATGCAAGCTGGTGCAGACCTACAAATATCTTGATTTCAACAGTTCCATTGTGGTGCAGCCCTCAGATGTACCACAAGAGACTGCGCATCTGGATATTCTGCTGGCAACCATGCTCATAACCGACAAACCCATTATGGGAAGTACGTCATCCGGAATCGCTGCAAGAGACTCTCTGGAACTGGCGAAGATGATCTGGGGCAATACGGACGAACCGGTGATGATCTCTCTTGTAGATTCCCTGTCTCCGCTGCAATATGCCAGCGAGATGATTGACTCCCTCATGATTTATGCTGAAGCCGGACAGCCGGTAATAATCCACTCTTCCTGTTCCCTTGGAACCACAGGCCCCATAACCATTGCCGGATCTCTGGTGATCTCTAACGCCACCACCCTTGCGGGGATCTGCCTGTCCCAGCTCATTAATCCTGGCACCCCCATAGTGTACGGTCTGGGCGGCAGCCCAACAGAGATGAAAACAGGAGGTTACGTTAACGCCTCACCTGAAGATGCCAAGCATGTTGCCATTGTTACAGCCATGGGACGATACTACAATCTGCCGTGCAGAAGCCAGGGAGCCCTTACAGAGTCGTTTAGTCTCGACTATCAGGCGGGTATGGAATCAGCGATGATGCTGACCGTAGCAGCCCTGAGCGGTGTTCATTTGAGTCTTCACGCCTGTGGAACATACGGCTCTATGCTTGCCATGAGCTATGAGAAGTTCATCGCCGACGAAGACCTCATCGGAGCCGTGAAAAAGCTGATGAAGCCGGTGGAGTTTACGGATGACGCCTTTGCAATGGATTTGATTAAAAAGATGGGAACTTCCGGCAATTATCTTATGGAGATGCATACCGTGAATCGCTGCCGAACTGAATTTTTTATACCGGATCTGAATATCAGGACCATCCATAACAAATGGCTTGATCTTGATCCAAGAGATAATACTCTGAGAGCTGCCGGGATTCTCGGGAAGCGGCTCGCAGAATATGAAAAACCGGAGAGTGATCCTGATATCGAAAAACGTCTGGTTCAATATGTAAAAAAGAGAAAAGGAGATTAGCGTTCTTATGCGGAGCAACATTCTTATGGCAACAACAACGGCAGATTTCGACACAACTGTTTGCACGAGTCAGCAGGAATAAGAATCCTGAAGAGCTGATAGATTTAGTTCGAAATGGTATAGAAAGTGAGTCTCCGAATCAGAGGAGTCTAGTTTACTTCTCCAAGAACGCCGAACAGCTCTAATATCAGCAGCAGTAACAGGTAAAATAGATGTTCGGGGCTGGAAGAAGCCGGGAGATAATACCTAATATTAAAATTGTCCCGACAGTGTGAGACAATTCAAGCCCTACGATTATACTGTAATAGAACTGAAAAAGTTACTGTTGACTTGGTAATGCATTTGCATTACATTTAAGCTAAAGGAATATTCGGAGGATAATATGGCAATAGCTCAAAAAATGTTGGAGAGTGAATCAACTTTGACGAGTCGGTACCAGACTACCATACCTCAAATAGTTAGAAAAATTCTGGGATTAGATAAGAATGATAAGATAAAATACACTCTAAACCGGGATGGGTCCGTTCTTCTTTCCAAATTAGAAAATAAGGAAGAAGATCCGGTGTTGGAACAATTTTTAACCTTTTTAGCCAATGACATAAGTAAAAATCCTCATAATCTTCAAGCTATAAATTTTGATCTTGTTCAAAAAGCTCAATCTCTTGCTGGGGGTATTGAAATAGATCTAAATAATTCATTATCTGATGAGGATGAATAAGCGTGATTATTCATGGATGGAAAGTATTTGCCCATAAATTGTTTCTAAATCAACTGGAAGCACTAACTGAGCAGGTTGAAGTCCTACATAAAAAAGATCCGGAAAATTATACAAAAAAGAATGCAGCAAAACGGCTGGCAGCAATAGTAAAACTGGCTTTTGATATAATTCCGCAAGATCCAACCCTTTCTGAGTACCGCCAGGGGAAAACTTTTGGGAAAGATCATAACAATTGGTTTCGTGCAAAGTTTTTTCAGCAATATCGCTTATTTTTAAGATATCATCTTGAACAGAAGGTTATAGTTTATGCCTGGGTTAATGATGAAAAAACAAAAAGGGCATTTGAAAGCAGAAAAGATGCCTATAAAGTTTTTGAGAAAATGTTAAATAATGGTCATCCTCCTGAAAATTGGGATAAATTGTTGGAACAACCAATATCAGAGTCAAAATGATTCAAGAGAATAGTTTCTGAAAAATAAACCCTCAATATTAAAACGCTGATATAATAAAGTGCAAATTAAAGTGAGTAACAAAATGAATGACAATTAAAAGAGATATGACGAAACTAAAAGATACCGGTTTACTAGAGAGAGTTGGCAGCTTCAAAAAAAAGTCACTGGATAATAAAAAAGGGAAAATGGGAGGTAATAAATAAACATGGTTGGAAGGAATGATCCCTGTCCCTGCGGCAGTGGGAAAAAATACAAAAAATGTTGTTTGGATAAAGAAAAAACCTTTATGGAAAATCAGGGTCTATCCAATATGGCAACAGACATAATAAATCAATTTAAGGATAAATTGGATGAAACTCCTTTTTCAACTATAGAAGAATTAACCAATTTTGCTTCAACCACTGTGAAAGAACATAAGAGTAGTCCTGTGGATGATTTTCTGGGGCTTACATCTACTCAGATGTATGGAATCCTCTACAGCCATTTTCTCTCTACTGATGATATTTTGTCATTGACCAGTGATAATGATATTGACCCGCAGTTACTATCAGAAATACCAATTATAAAACAGACCCTATATCTTATGAGTAAACTGACAGAATCAGAGAAGGGTGTTAAAGCTACTAAAACAGGAAACCTACCACGATCACTGGTTCAGTCATTTTACTTTGACTGTGTAGGTGAAGTTGAAGCATTTAGGGGTAAACCAATGAACCAGCAGGATGTCCGGGAACTTGATCTTCTTGTTTTTGCTTTAAAAGAGATCGGTTTAATAAAAAAAAGGACAGGCTGGATCAGCCTTACCAAAAAAGGGATGAATCTACTTGTTAAAAGGGAGTATTTTAATCTCTATAGCAAACTTTTTTACTTTTATGGAGATCAATTAGACTGGCTTAGCACTACTTATTACGATGAAACTTACCAGATTATTCAGCAGGCACTAAGTTTTGATCTCTATATACTAAAAAATAAAGCAGAGATTTATATAAGTGAGGTAGAAATAACAGAATATTTTCAAAAAGCCTTTCCCCAGTCAGGGGATGTTTCAGTTGTCTTTGTCCCTTTCTTTCTTGATCGTTTCTGTTACTACTTCGGCCTGGTGGAAAGAGATGGTTCCCGAACTCTTTTGGATCGTAGGAAAAATATGAAATATCGCAAGAGTGATCTGTTTTCAGCTATCCTGGAGTGGAAATAACCGAGCCTAACACTTTTTTTTTCGGGTATAATAACTTAGAGAGAAAATACTATTTCGAGGTAATAAATGAACTGGATAATTGAAGAAGCAAAGAAATCAAATCCACAAAGTGACAGGATAATTGTAGAGAATCCGGAAGCAGCAAAACAACTGGATAAGCAGAAATATTTAAAGAAGAAATACTCAATTAGTGGTCAAGGAGTATATCTAACAACAGCATCTGTTAAAAGAATTGAATTATTGTAAATATCATCTAAACCTAAATGAATATTGCTAATCATATTGACCTCACCCACTTATCGATCAATCTAAGGTTTTGTTTCCCTGTATACCGTTTTATCCAATTAGATTTCATTTAATTTATCAATTAGCTAGGACACTTGAATTTTAGCTATTCTTGCTATATACTTTATGTATATAGCAATTAAGGAAGTATACAATGAACATTGGATCAGTCTTCGAGAACAATAGAACCCAGGCAGTACGTCTCCCTTCGGAAACCCGTTTTCCAAAGGAAATAAAGAAAGTCCTGGTACGAATCGTAGGAAATACTCGTGTAATCTCTCCCTTAAACAAAACCTGGGACAGTTTCTTCCACCAGGAAGATGAAGGCGTAAGCGATGACTTTATGGTAGAAAGAGCCACCCAGTTTCAGTCAGAAAGGGAGCCTTTCTAGATGCTGAAGTATATGCTGGATACCAACATCGCCATCTATGTAA
Source organism: Spirochaetota bacterium (assembly GCA_024280415.1). Lineage (GTDB taxonomy): Bacteria > Spirochaetota > Spirochaetia > B11-G9 > B11-G9 > JAJRQE01. The sequence continues at coordinate 29,273 of JAJRQE010000178.1, forward strand.
TTAAACGGCGACCTGCAGAGCTGCTGGAAACTTTCAATAAATATGATGGTCATATGTGTATCAGCTCCATCACCCTGGCAGAGCTATTGCATGGAGTGGAGAAAAGTACCATGCCGGAGAAGAATCTGAGAAATGTTGAGGACTTTGTTTCCAGGCTGGAAGTTCTTCACTATGATGACAATGCGGCATCACACTACGGCGAAATCAGAGCTGATCTTGAGAGGAAAGGAACGCCTATAGGTGTCAACGATCTTCACATTGCCGGGCATGCAAGAAGCCAGGCGCATACCCTTGTTTCCAATAACACAAAAGAGTTTATACGTGTAGAAGGTCTGCGTCTAATTAACTGGATCCAAAACCAACCAGCATCAAATCAATAATCATTCCCTAGAGAAGAGCTCACTTAATCAACTTCTTCTTATTCTTAAGCACCCAGGCATCAATCTCATCCGTAATAACCCTGTTATGTTTATAAACATCCAGGGAGATAGGGGAGAGACTGTCATCAAGTCCTTTGGTTCTGTGTTTGATTCCAGTAATAACAGTTCGGAAGTAGTAAACTTCCTTCCCTGAAGCGTTGGTTCTTGTATATAAAGTGAAGGGTTCCTTATACCTTGGCATGATCTAATTCCTGACTTTGAGAAATCCGGTAGTAGGTCGAAAGAACTACTACGGTTCAGGGGCGATATGGAGTGCCCGGTTTACTGCTGCAATGTTCAGGATCTTCGAGACCCTTGAGGTGTGGAAGATCAACCAGCTCCAGTGGTACAAGCCCGATGGAGGTGTAAAAACAAGCAGCATGAACCAAGTGCTTTTAAAAATGGAAGCAAAAGGGCTGCTTACGCTTCCACCTGTACAAAGGCAGGGCCATGGAGGAAAGACAAGACCTATCGAACATACC
>JAJRQE010000179.1 GCA_024280415.1 Spirochaetota bacterium
GGATCAGAAGGGTTTCAGGTACTTCTTGAAGATATGAATTTCCCGGAACCTGTTATATCTATTGCAATTGAACCCAAAAGTATATCAGATCAGGACAAACTTATTAAGGCACTCGAAACCTTAAAACGGGAAGATCCTACCTTTACTGTAAAAGAAAATGAAGAGACAGGACAGCTTATTATTGCAGGAATGGGTGAACTCCACCTGGATGTTCTCGTAAAAAGAGTCACAAGTGAATTTAAAGTTGCAGCTAATGTGGGAAAACCCCAGGTTACCTATAGAGAATCGATTTCATCCTGCGTAACTCACACTGAAAAATTTCACAAACTGGTAGCCGGCAAGGAGAATAGTGCAGAAATGACACTCATAGTTGAACCTGCAGGAAAGGGTGAGGGTAACAGTTTCAGTTGCGAACTGTCTGATTCCGTTCTTCCCCGGGAGTTCAGAGATGCGGCAGAGAGGGGTATAAAAAATGCATTTTCTTCAGGAATTATGTATGGCTACCAGACGATCGACATTAAAGTCAGTCTAACTGATGCCTCATTTGATCAGCAGGCAGCCTCAGCTCTGGCTTATGAGGCAGCTGGTGCTCTGGGTTTTGATGCAGCATGCAGAAAAGCTGACCCAGTTCTCCTGGAACCCATAATGAATGTTGATATTTTAACACCCAAGGATTTTGTCGGAGAGGTAATAAGTCATATTACCACCAGAAAAGGTATAATTGGCAGTCTTGAAAGCAAACCCTCTGTTGAGCATATCCGGGCAGAAGTTCCACTTGTAAATATGTTTGGATACTCCACAGCTCTCCGAAGTCTTACTCAGGGAAGAGGTACTTTTGCAATGGAATTCTCATTTTTTGCAAAAAAAGAGGGCGGTATTTAGTATATATCCACTTGTTTCAGGATTCCTCTTTTCTCACTCTTTAAACAGACCCAGGAAGCTCCTCTGTTTTTTAGTTGACAACTTTATACACTGCTTTTATAGTTAGAAATCTTGTTACAATATTAAACGGAGGAAATATGAGTTTTACCACTGCTGACATTAGAAACATCTCGCTGGTTGGACATGGAAGCACTGGAAAAACCTCCCTCTTAGAGCAAATGCTCTACGTTGGCGGTGTTATTCCAAAAGCTGAACTCCCTGATTCGGGGAAAAGTGTAAGTGACCATACAGATGAGGAAATTGGAAGGAAAATATCAATTCATACGACTATGGCAGGTTTTGAATGGAATAATAAACAGATTAATATACTTGATACCCCTGGAGTAGCTGATTTTGTGGGAGAAGTTGTTTGTGCTTATCGTGCAACCGAATCCTCAGTCGTACTTGTAGATGGAAGTGACGGGGTACAGATTGAGACTATTAAACTGTGGCGACGACTGAATAACAGAAAAATGCCCCGAACTGTTTTTATAAATAAACTGGATAAAGACAGAGCAGATTTTGATACAGTATTTGAGGATCTTAACGAGAAGTTTGATAAAACATTTGTCCCGGTTACAATTCCAATTGGAAACGGCAAGGAATACAAAGGTATTGTCAATCTTATCGAAAACAAAGCGTATCTTGTTCATGATACAGGTGAAACGGATCATGGAGTTGATATTCCAGAAGATATGAAGGGAATTGTTGAAGATTATCGACTCAAACTTATAGAATCTGCGGCTGAAGGTGATGATGAATTAATAGAAAAGTACTTTGAAGAGGGGACCCTTACCCCTGAAGAGATTCGCCATGGACTAAAAGAAGGTTTGGAAAATTATAAAATTGTTCCTGTTCTGTGCGGAAGCAGTTTAAATAATAACGGTGTAACATCTCTTCTTAACTTCATCTCAAATATTGCCCCATCTCCGGATTGTTATACAGAAAAAGCTGTCGGAACTGAATCTGAAGATATTGATGTTAAAATATCTACAGAAGATCCTTTTAGTTCTTTTGTCTTCAAAACCAGTATTGATCAATTTTCCGGAAAACTTTCCTTCGTTAAAGTTGTATCGGGTATACTTAATTCAGATACTGATATTTATAATGCACGGGAAGAAAAAAAAGAAAAAAATTCAAAAATATACAGAGCTATGGGGAAGACCCTTGTTGAAGTTAAAGAGCTGAAAGCAGGGGATATTGGAATTCTTGTAAAACTTGATACTGTAAAAACAAATGATACCCTTTGTTCTTCCGAAAGATTCGTCCACTTCAAACAACTTTCTCTACCCCATCCAATCTATGCAATTGCAGTTTCTGCGGCAAGTAAGAAAGAGGAAGATAAACTCAATGAGTTCCTTCATAAAGCTTCTGAGGAAGATTTAACCTTTCAAATGGAATTTAATAAAGAAACAAAAGAAAATGTTATTTCAGGAATGGGTGAACTCCATCTTGGTATAATATTAGATAAAATAATTGAGAAACAAAAAATAGAAGTGGAAAAAAGAACTCCTAAAATTGCATATCGTGAGGCAATTACAAAGCCTTCTGAAGCAGAATATGCCCATAAAAAACAATCCGGCGGGCATGGGCAGTATGGTAAAGTTCTTATGAAGATAAAACCGCTGCCAAGAGGAGCTCATTTTGAGTTTATAAATGCTATTAAAGGCGGTTCTATATCCAAGGGTTATATGCCAGGTATTGAAAAAGGTATTCTGGAAGCTATGTCCGAAGGTTTTCTCGCAGGATACCCTATTGATGACATACAGACAACTATAGTTGACGGAAAAGAACATCCTGTCGACTCGTCTGAAATGGCTTTCAAACTGGCTGGCAAGGGGGCTCTCAAACTTGCACTCGAAAAAGCAGGCGTGAAACTTCTGGAACCAATTATGAAACTTCGGGTATTTGTAAATAATACCTACCTCGGGGATATTTTATCTGATTTAAGCTCCAAACGGGCAAAAGTACTTGGTCAGGAAGATCTTGGAAGCGGAATTATAGAGGTTGATGCAGAGGTTCCGCAATCTGAAATGCTTCGCTATTCAATTGATATCAAATCCATTACTTCAGGTACTGGTTCTTTTGATATTGAATTTGACCATTATTCAACTATATCCGGAAAAAGTGCAGAAGCAGTTATAAAAGCTTCAAAAATTTCGGACGAATAGTATATAAAATAAGTTAATTCCAAATAAAAAGCCACCTCCCGGGGAGGTGGCTTTTGACTTTAAATAAACTCTCTCAAGGGAAAGATCTATTTCGGTTTAACGGTCAGCCAGAGGTGTAAAATCCCTTCCCGGAACTTTTATATGTTTGTATGCAGGACGCATTATTCTACCGCCGTTAAGCTCCTCTTCTATCCTGTGAGCACTCCATCCCGCTATCCGGGCAATAGCAAAAATAGGCGTATACAACTCTTCAGGTATTCCAAGCAGTCTGTATACGAAGCCTGAATAAAAATCTACATTCGCAGAAATAACCTTTGAAGAACCCTTGACATCCGCAAAAACCTGAGGAGTCAATTCTTCTACTAAATTGAGAAGATTAAATTCATCTTCAACCCCCTTTAACCGTGCCAGCTTCCGTGCTTTTGTCTTTAAAAGAACAGCCCGGGGATCTGAATATGTGTAAACAGCATGCCCCATACCATAAATCAGACCTGTTTTATCAAAGGCTTTTTTCTTTATAATTTTAGAAAGATAAGCTGAAACTTCATCTTTGTTTTTCCAGTCTTTTACATTCTTTTTAATATTATCAAGCATCGATATTACTTTTATGTTTGCTCCACCATGTTTTGCTCCTTTAAGAGATCCTATTGCAGCAGCAACTGCCGAATAGGTATCCGTCGAAGAAGAGGATATAAGATGGATAGAAAATGTTGAATTATTACCCCCCCCATGTTCTGCATGAAGAACAAGACATAAATCAAGGAGTTCAGCTTCTATTACAGTATATTTTTTGTCAGGACGTATGAGCATTAACAAATTTTCCGATGTACTCAAAGAGGGATCAGGTGCATGTATAAATAAAGTTTTATTTTCATGGTAGTGCATTTTGGCCTGATACGCATATGCCACAAAAATTGGAAACCAGGAAATAAGCTGAATACTCTGCCGCAGACAATTCTCCATAGACAGATCTTCAGGATTATCATCGTAGGAATAAGCAGCTAAAACACTTCTTGCAAGTTTATTCATTATATTTGAACTTGGAGCTTTTAAGATCATATCCTCGATGAAACTTTTTGGTAGTTTTCTATTTTCGGCCAGTGTTTTTGTAAATGAAACAAGATCATCCTTGCCGGGAAGTTCACCAAAAAGGAGAAGGTATACTGTTTCTTCAAAACCAAAACGCCCTTCCTTTAGAAAGCCTTCAGCCAGATCTTTAATATCGATACCTCTATATCTAAGCCTTCCTTCTACGGGAACTTTTTCATTTTCATCAACAATATATCCATGAACATCTCCAATCTGAGTCAGTCCGACCAGAACACCTGTTCCATCAGAATTCCTAAGACCTCTTTTTACATCATAGTTACCAAAATATGCAGGATCGATTTTATTATTTCTCGCTGCAAGATCACTGTATTTTTTTAAATCCTTTTCATTAACTGATTTCATTTGTCAGCCTCCCCTTTTTTTCAACCCAGATTTCCCGAATTGTATGATTTTTTTCTATCCCCTTTCGTTCAAAACTTGTATCGGGTCTCCAGCCTATTCCCTTTGTATATGATTCCGATGGATTATAAAGCTCTGTAAATTCTTTAAAAACTTTTAAAATTTGATCAGCATAATTTTCCCAGTCAGTAGCCGCATAAATATAGCCGCCCTTCTTAATCTTTGGTAAGAGATCATTAATAAAGGTTTTCTGAATCAGTCGCCTTTTAATATGTTTCTTTTTGGGCCATGGATCAGGAAAAAAAATATGAACCCCGAAAAGTGAATCCAATGGAATCATTGATCGAATTACCTGAACAGCATCATAGTTAATTATTTTTAGATTTGATAATTTAAGTTTATCAATTCTGCTTAAAAGTTTACCAACCCCCGGAGTATGAACTTCTATTCCAATATAATTTTTATCTCTGTTATTATCTGCAATTTCTGCTGTAGCATCTCCCATCCCAAAACCAATCTCGGTAATGACAGGGTTATTATTTCCAAAGATTGTCCTATAGTTCAATAATTCTTCCCTAAAAGGAATGATAAAACTTTCTGAGAGTGTTAAAATTGCATTTTTCTGGAGCTTACTCAAACGTCCTGTTCGTAAAACATAAGTACGAATATCGCTTCTGATAGTGTCTGTCATGTACCGATATTATTAGAAATATAAAAATATTGCAAGTCTAAGCTTTTTGCGCCGTATCACAAATTGAATTATAGAACTGGTTCTTCTCTAATAGAAGGCTAGTCCAGTGGCGTAAAACAGCAACTAAGTTGTTAACAAACTAAAAACAAGTTATATTTCGAGCAACCCCTAAAGCCTCATTCTACCACTAAATTCTTACTATTATTGGCGAAAAGTAATTAATTTCGTATTTTTGATTGTTTTTCAGCAATAATATTATGTACATCTTTTACCGTTCTGGTACGAAGAGATTTTCCAGAAAAAAACTTTGCCTTACTATAATCTATTTCACAAATTTGCCGTCTCACAAACTGTATCATGCTATGATTGATGCTGAATGTACTTATACCCAGGCCAATAAAAAACTCCAGCATATCCGGATCTGCTGAAGCATTACCACAAACTGAGAGAGGACAATCATATTTATCCGCAGCAATGCTTATTTTCTTAAGTGCTCGAAGTACCGCAGGATGGTTGGCAATGTAAAGATCTGCTATGTCATCGTTATCTCTGTCTATGCCCAACATATACTGAACCAGGTCATTTGTACCAATACTTAGAAAATCCGCTTCTTCTGCCAGCTCATCTACCATCATAACAGCAGAGGGAAGCTCAATCATTGCACCAATAGCAGGATTTTCGGCGCAGTACATTCCTTCAGCCTTAAGTTCCTCCAGTACTGCTCCAACTATGTCGGAAGCTTCCCGAAAATCCTCAACTCCGGTAATAAGGGGGAAAAGAATCTTTAAACTATAACCTGCTCCTGCTCTAAGAAGAGCCCTGAGCTGTATCTTGAAGATATCAGGATTCCTTAGACTATATCGCAATCCCCTTAACCCCATAAAGGGATTCGTTTCCTGATTTTCAGCAACACCAAGAATTTTATCTCCACCAATATCCAGAGTTCTAAATACAACATCATCCATCTGCTCAAGCAGTTTTCTATAGATAATAAACTGTTCCTCTTCTGAAGGAAAGTCATTACGAATAAGAAAGAGGAATTCACTTCTGTAAAGACCTACTCCCTCGGCCTTGAGCTCTTTGGCAGATCTGGCATCACTCAAAATATTTATATTTGCCTGCACCTTTATTTTTTTACCGTCCCGAGTCACAGCCGCCTCTATAATGGAACCTTGAAGGTTATTTCTCGCTTTTAAATTTTTCAGGTTAGCAAGATATTTATCCACAAGCTCAGAATCAGGATTAATAATTACATTTGATTGAAATGCATCAACAATCAGCAGACCGTCATACTCTGATCTGAAAAATTCCTGATCAGATATAAATATTACCGGAACATCAAGGGATCTGGCCAGGATCGATATATGACTGGTTACTCCGGCACCAAACAGAATAAAGCCCTCTGTATGCTGTGCTGCCAGTTTTACCAGTTCCGAAGGAAGAAGATCCCGGGCAATTATTATCTGCCCCGTATAATCGCCATCCAAATTCATTTTGCCCGTTAAATTCCTTAAAAGCCTGTGACCAATATCTTTCAGATCAAGAATTTTCTCCTGTACATGAATATTGTTGCTTTTCATAAAAAGCTCTATATATTCATTTACAACTTTTACGATACTCAAAGAAGGCTTTTCACCATCCTGAATATATTTCCGGATTGACCCTGAAAAATCATCATCACTCATCATCAAAAGATGGGAAGCAAATATTAAAGATCCTGCTTCAGACAAACTCTCATCCATTCTTTGCTGAAGGATTTCCAGCTGGTCTATAGAAGCGAGTAAAGCCTGTTCAAAAGCCTCGGGAGTTTCGTTGTACTTTACATTCTCTATTTTTAGAAATATATCATTATTTGCATCTGAAAGGTACAAAGCATTTCCGATTGCAAGACCCTCAGATACGGAGGTTCCTTTATAGAATGATTTTTTTAAATTGGATCGTTTTTTACTGATTTTCCCACCTTTTTTATCAAGCTGTATGAGTGACCTTGCATTTTCCAGAAATGTTGCCAGCTGGGATGTTATAGTCTGTAAAGACTTTACATCGTGATTATTGTAATAATCGGGAGAGGGATCTTCCAGGATAAGAACTCCAAGTATTTCTGACTGATATAAAATAGGTACTGCAAGAATAGAATTATACTGTTCTTCATCCATACCGGGGATATATTTATAAGAGGGATCTTCCGATCCTCTGGGGATATTAACAGGTCTCCTTTCTTTCATGGCTCTGCCTGTTATTCCCTCCCCTGGAGATAATCTTATTTTTCCAATAAAATCGGGATTTAATCCTGCAGTTGCACTTAATACCAGTTCATTTGTTGTATTATCCAGGAGAAATATTGAACAAGCTGCGGTCTGCATATGTTTTGCAATAATTTTAACTACAATTTCGAGAAGTCCTCTGACATTTGTCTTTGTATTGAAAATACCCGTAAGCTCACGTACACTGCAAATAAGATCAAACGTTTTTTTCATCTTAAAAAACTCCATTTTACCAATAAATCATTATACAAGAGATTTCAACTTTTCTCTAATAAATTCTGATTTATCTTTCAGACCGATTTTCCCACTGTTCATAATCAGGATCTGAGGATTGAGAGGATCAAGTCTTACAGAACCTTTACTCTCGTTAATCAGGCGTAAAACTTTATCTACTGAAATCATAGAGACTTTGGAAAAAGTAATTCGAATTTTCCCTTTTTTCTCCCGTAGTGAACTTATATAGAGGTTTCGACAAATTATACGTAGTTCTGCAATAGAAAGAAGTGAATAAACTTCATCCGGCATTGGCCCAAATCTGTCTTCAAGTTCCGACACAACCCGGCTTAGATCGTAATCAGTCTGTATTGATGAAATTTTCTTATATATTTCCATCTTATCCGACTGGCTGCTTATGTATTCATTGGGTATAAATCCGGAATAATCAAGATCAAGAAGAACTTCAGGAGCTTTATCTTTTACAGAGTTACTCATCTCTGCTATTGCATCGTCCAGAATTCGAAGATACATATCAAACCCAACAGAGAGTATTTCACCATGCTGCTGCCTTCCAAGGAGATTGCCGGCACCTCTTACTTCAAGATCCTTAAGTGCAATTTTAAATCCTGATCCAAGCTCAGTATGATCGGAGATAATTGAAAGTCTTTTCATGGCAATATCTGACAATGCTCTTTTTTCAGGATATAAAAGATAGGCATAGGCACGTTTATCAGAACGCCCCACCCTTCCCCGAAGCTGATACAACTGGCTGACACCATACATATCTGCTCTATCAATAATAATTGTATTCACATTGGGAATATCTATACCATTCTCAATAATGGTTGTGGCTACGAGGAGTTGGAACCCGCCATGTATGAATCTATGCATAACATCTTCAAGCACACTGCTGTTCATCTGACCGTGGGCAGTTTCTATCAGTATTTCCGGCATAAGTTTTTCAAGGAAAAGTCTTGTCGGCAGAAGTGTTTCGACCCTGTTGTGGAGGAAAAAGACCTGTCCTCCACGCTCAATTTCAGAACGCACAGCACGAGCAATAACGTCCTCATCGAACTCTTCGATTATAGTTTTTATGGGACGTCTGCTATGGGGAGCAGTCTCCAATACCGACATATCCCGTATCTTAATAAGAGACATATGAAGCGTACGGGGTATGGGTGTTGCAGAAAGGCTTAAGCTGTCTATCGAAGTTTTAACCCGTTTTAATTTTTCTTTATCCTTTACTCCAAAACGCTGTTCTTCATCAATGATAAATAATCCAAGATCTTTAAAATCAACGTCCTTTTGTATAATTCTGTGAGTTCCAATTAAAAGATCAATTTCGCCCTTTTTTATACTCTCAATGATTTTTTTTGTTCCCTGCCGGATACAAACCTGCTTATCATAGCGATTTTCACCGGATAACCTTTAAATCTTTCAATAAAATTTTCATAATGCTGTTCAGCGAGTATGGTAGTCGGAGCCAGAAAAGCAACCTGCTTTCCTGATACAACTGCTTTAAAAGCAGCTCGCATTGCAATCTCAGTTTTTCCATAACCAACATCCCCGCAGATAAGCCGATCCATAGGCTGAGAACTTTCCATATCAGCCTTGACCTCTTCCACACAGCGAAGCTGATCCACAGTTTCTTCATAGGGGAAAGCAGCTTCAAATTCAATCTGCCAGTCTGTATCCGGAGGAAACTGAAAACCCCTTGCATTTTTCCTCTTGGCATACAGCTCAATTAACATCTCTGCGAGATCTTCAACCGATTTACGAACCTTATTCTTTCGGGTTTCCCATGATTTCCCACCAAGTTTATCCAGAGAGGGGGCTCCCCCCTGCTTACCGATATATTTCTGAACCATATTAACCTGTTCAATGGGAATGAAAATTGTTTCCTCGGAAGCATATTCAAGTTCTATATAGTCCCGTTCAGTACCGGCTGCTTTTATTCGGTCAATCCTACGGAATCGTCCAATTCCATAGTTAATATGCACCACATAATCCCCTGGATTAAGTTCAATAAAAGTATCAATCGCCTGACTTTTAACCCTGCCGACAGAAGATGGAACCCTTTTTCGTCTTCCAAATATCTCATTTTCCTGAATTGCTATTATTTTAAGTTCAGGAATAGAGAATCCTTCAGATATAGTAAGAGGTATCACCTCCAGTTCAAAATCTTTAAGAATATTTGCTATACGCTTTCCCTGTATTTCTGATTCTGAAAATATTGTAATACGATATCCAAGATCCTTAAGTTTTTTTAGTTCCTCTTTGAGGTAATTTATATTTCCAAAAAACGATCTTGCATCCTCATATGAAAACTCTATCCTGGATTCGTCCTGGTTTCGAATATTTGGAAAGATAATTTTCCGGACCACAGGTTCTATTAGATTATTATAATCAATAAGCACTTTATCAGGATCGATAGAGGGAAGATCATCCCGCCTTGCCCTGTTGTACAACTCCCGGATCTCTTTTTTCAAAGCCTCATAGGAGCTGATGAGTCTGTCTTCATGAATCAGAACCATGTTTGAGTTTTCACCTACATAATCTATAAGTGTTCCATGTTTTTGAAATGTTGATGAAAATAAATACTCTTCATTTCTGCAGTTATTCTGGTTTTCAAGTAACTCAAGTTCATCTTTTCCACTTTTTAGTATCAATTTCAAGGCATGAGTTCTATCTCTATCCCAAATAATCTCTGTTGCAGGGTAAATTGTTACCTGTTTTAATTTTTCGACAGATTTCAGTGTTACAGGATCAAATAATTTTATTTCCTCGATTTCATCCCATTCAAAAACAATTCTTACAGCATATTTTTCTCCATAGGGATAATAATCAAGGACTTCCCCTTTCATGGAGAACTCACCTGGCATATTTATTCTGTTTACCCTTAAATATCCATAGGAAACCAGTTGCTCTTCCCATTCAACCGGATCAATACTTTCTCCAGTTTTGAATACAGACAACTTATCCCTTATAAACGATACCGGGGGGATTGGTGTCAATAACGTTTTCAGTGATACGACAATAATCATTTTTTTGTCCAGCAGCAACTCTGAAAGATATTTAACCCGGTATCCTGCTATTTCAGACTCATATTTATTTCCGCTGAATGTAATATTTTCCCATCCCGGAAAATAGCATATATTATTATTTATTATCTGAAGATCTTTTTTAACAATTTTTGCCTCTTTTTCTGTCGGAGTTACTATTAATGTACTTAAACCGGAGAGGGATGCAAGTTTTTCCGTAAGGTAAGTCCTGAAAAATCCATCAATACCATCAATTATTATTGGGAAATTACCCTTTATCAGGCTATCCAGTGTCTTTTTATATGGAGGATATTTGATTAAAATAGAGTCGAGATAATTTAAGAATAATGTTATCATATAATTATCCGAAAATTATAATGGTATCTATGGAGAAATATTTTGAAAAAAATCATGTTGCTATTATATCTGTCATTACTATTTACGTCATTAACTTTTGCGGTGACAGAAGGGGTATCTGTTTCCATCCGTTTTTATGATAAGAAAATATACTATCCCGAAAGTAAAATACAGATCCAGGTAAGAATTATTAATAATTCATCTGAAAGTTATTCATTTAACTCTGCTGAAATCCGCTCATACAATTTTAATTTTTTTGTAAAAACACTTACAAATGTAAAACTCCCTCTGTCTGAGGATTATCAACTCAGACAGAGATCAAATGACCCTGTTTTTTATAGAAAAATAACCCTCCTTCCAGGAGAGGAATATGCTTTTAATACTGACTTACAGGAGTATATTGATATTACTGAAAGCGGAATATATATTGTACAATCCAGATTTTATCCTGATTTTCAACTTGGATATGATTCAGGATATATTGAGTCCAATAAACTTACTGTATCAGTCCGCCCTTCAATGGAACTGATACCGGAACTTCAGAAGCAAATTGATATAGAAACAGGAGAAATTCTTAATCAGATAGCAATGCCTCCGGACGAAGTGGTTGAATATTTTATAAAAGCCAGACAACAGGGTTCATGGAATAAGTATTTTCTCTATCTTGATATAGAAGGATTACTTCTTAATCATCCTGATTTGAAACATAAATATTTCAGACTCTCTGAAGAAAAACAACTGTTGATGATCGAAGAGTATAAGATTGAGCTTATGAATCTGCGGGTCGATGATGATATTTCAGCAATTCCATCTTCATTTGAAATAACAGAAACTAAATACATAAGGGATGAAGGAACAGTAGTGGTCAAAGAATATTTCATCTATCCGGATTATTCGGAAACTAAAAAATATACTTTTTATCTTCGCCGTTATGGCAATATATGGACAATATACAATTATGAAGTAAGAAATTTGGGTACCAGACAGTGAAAACATTATTAGTCATAGAGCAGGATAATACCAGAGATAAAATATTGCAGCATCTTGCACCCAGAGGTTTTGATTTTATACATTACCGAAATCCAATTAAGGCATTGGATAATATCGAAGAAATTGAACCAGATCTTGTAATCTTCAGTGCTGTTGATTTTCCCAGACACTGGAAACCCTTTGTAACAGTTCAGCGGAGCTTCTATACTAAAGATGAATCTGTATTTATTCTTCTAAAAGGAGATCATTTCCCCCCCGAAGAGAGTACAAAAGCAAGTGTTCTTGAAGTTAACGGTATAGTTTCGGATGATCTTGAAAATCCTGATACCATTGTACAGATGGAAGATATATTCAGCAGATATAATGTAATTGATGATAAAAGGATCTCCAGAAGATACTTAAATATTGTTGCAACCGATCTGGAGTTTATTTTTACTCACCCCTTATCACCGGCGTTAATAAGTGGTGAAATTACCGATATTTCTCTAGGGGGTCTTAGTTTCAAACCCGAATCCCCTCAGATAACACAGGATATAAGGGAAGGTACAATTCTTTCAAACTGTACCTTGCGTCTAAAGGATTCTTTTAATACAATATCTGTAACAGTGATAAGAAATAATAATATTCTTTCACTTGGTTTTCTCAGTTTGGAAGAAGATCTAAAAGATGATCTGATGGAGTTTTTTCATAGAATACCGGAAAGGGAACTTGAAAAAGTACTCCACCATGGAGGATAGTTTTGAGTGCATTGAAATACCTGGATACTCTGCCACTTTTTGAAATAATAAAGTATAGATCAAAAGCAGATTATACAAAAGACGCAATAAGTTTTACAGGATCCCCCCGGAAACATCCCTATGATCAGGAGAAACTGCTTCTGGTATCTGATCCTTTTACCTCACATACCGTGTTTTTTGAATTTAGAATTGAGGATATTGTTCATTACGATGACCTCCCTGGAATTGCCACTGATAATGGGGAGAATTTATTAATGGTTCGGCTTTGGATCAATAAAGGAAGTCTTGGTGTTAAATATGAACCATTCGAGGTTGATAATCCTATACGTTATATGAATGACAGTGAACTTCTCCACCAGATCCTGAAAGAGACGAGTACACATAAATCCTGATGTCCTGGACTAAACAGGTGTCTGGGAATCTTAAATGCGGTCTATGTCCCCATAACTGTTTAATACAAGAAAACAGTTATGGAATTTGTTCTGTCAGATTTAATAATAAGGGTAGACTTGACCTGCCTCTGAAGGGGCATCTTTCTGCATTAAATATTGATCCTGTTGAAAAGAAACCCCTATACCACTTCTATCCCGGATCTCAGGTGCTTTCCCTGGGTTTTTTCGGCTGCAATCTACACTGTCAGTTTTGCCAGAACTATCAAATTTCTCAGTATACCGGGTCCGGTTCTGACACAGGGGATTATTCCCCGGAACAGCTGATAAATATTTGCATTAAAAAAGAGATCCCGATAATTGGATACACCTATTCTGAACCTTTGATCCATTTCGAATATATAATGGAATGTGCAGAAAAAGCGTCGGAAAAAGGGATTAAAAATATACTTGTTACAAACGGATTTATAAACCAGGCTCCCGGGGCTGAACTCCTGAAAGTAATGAACGGTGTTAATATAGATCTAAAATCATTTTCCGGTTCTTTTTACAGGAAACTCGGGGGAAGAAAAGAACCGGTTCTGAAATTTATAGAGCTGGCATCTGAACTTAGTCATACTGAAGTTACGACACTTATTATTCCGGAAGAAAACGATTCCTATGAAGAAATAACTAAGATTGCCGGCTTTATAGGAGAAATTGATAAAACAATTCCGCTTCATATTTCAAGGTATTATCCTGCATATAATTATTCTTTACCTGCTGGTAACATTGATCATCTGAAAAAACTGGCAGATATGGCACGAAAGTATCTCGGCTATGTTTATCCCGGCAATATCGGTATTGAAGATAATAATACTATATGCCAGAACTGCGGCAGCACACTTGTATTCAGATCCGGATATACGACAGAAATTACAGGAATCTCAGGGAAGAGCTGCAGTAACTGCAACACTGTTGTTCCTTTTCCTGTATAACAGCTTGTATTATATTTTTCTCAATATTTTTCTGTCATAGATTGACATAATATCAATGATTGTGTAAATTACACAGGTCTTTATGACGTTCCCCTGTAGCTCAGCTGGTAGAGCGGGTGGCTGTTAACCACTAGGTCGGCAGTTCAAGTCTGTCCGGGGGAGCTTAGCTCCATCTATTCTGATGGAGCTTTTTTTATATACAATTCCATCCGTATAATTTATACATAATTCTATTTTTTAATTCCATTTAGAGAAGGATCGTTTCTAAAGGATAAATGTTCTGGAGCGAAAAACGCTTTAGAGAAAAAAAGGTTTCAAATCTTTGTTTTATTCCTTATAATGTATGTATGAATAAAGGGCATACAACTACAATTATTACCATAATATCTGTTTTAGTACTTGTTTTATTATCAACTATTTTTGTTTCCGAATCGATTCGGGTTAACAGAATAAAAATGACTGCACAAAACAGATTTGATAATATTGAAATATGGTTAAACGAAGGGAAATTTTCAGAATATAAATCCAACCTTACTCTCTATTCCAACAATATACCTAACCTTATTCTGCTGACAGTTAAAAATCCCGAAGGCAGCTCAATTTACCTGTTTTCCAGCACAAATATCAATCCAAAGATTCAGAATGAGATTTTCTACAAAGAACAAAACTCATATTTTAACACTTTTTACAAGGGCACTATTTATTTAAATAATAATATATATTCTTTGGAAGGTATTTTCCTGACTTTTACACAGGAAAGAGCATATCTTCTGTTTGTAAAATCAGGTCTGATAATTTTTCTCTATCTGATTTTTATAATCTGTCTTCTGATATATCAGAAAAAATCTTCCATACCCAATTATGTAAGGCCTGAGTCCATTTCTGCAACTGATTCAGCACCTACTGCTGATAATAATGAAAACTCTTTAAAACAGATACCCAGAGAAGAAAACGAGACATCTAGTGATAGTAATATTGAAAGTCCAGACAGGAACGAATCTGATGATGAAACAGATAAACAGGAAGAGTATAAAGATAAGATAGGAAACGAACTCAAAAAAGCAGCGGCATTCGATCAGGATATAGTGCTTGTTCTTGTCGGCTCACAGGGGAACAGTATTTCAGAAAACTCCGATTATTTCCATGAAATACTTAAGAGGAATTTCCCTTTTCATGATCTTATTTTCCATTACAGTGATAATGTTTTTGCACTGCTCCTTCCAAATACCGATCTGGAGCAGGGCATTCATCAAATTGAACTTTTTGATCAGATTTTCGTAAGTGCTCCGGGATCTTTTAAATTCCCCATAATGTTTGGTCTCAGTTCCAGAAATGGAAGACTGATCAGTGGACATATTATCCTTAAAGAAGCACACGCCGCACTCAACAAGGCTATGTGTGAACCTCATTATCCTATCATAGGATTCAGACCAAATCCCGCAAGATACCGGGAATATCTATCAAAGATGAAACCGGGGAAATAATATCTACACGAAGTATACTCAGTTATCAATCTTCGTTCGGAATAACAATAGTCTGGCCATCCCTGGTCAGGAAGGTGTCGCTGAAAATACTTTTTGCTTCCTTTAACAAACCCTTAAGTTCAAAATTAGTATACCTGGGACTGTAATGGATAAGTCCCATTTTTTTAACTCCACCTGCATCAAAAGCGATTTTTCCAGCCTGTGAAGAGGTCATATGCTTCTTCTTTGCCGCATCTTCCTCCTTATCGGCTGTAAACATTCCTTCACAGATAAAAAGATCCGAGTCACGTACATAATCAGATATTTCACTGAAATATTTTGTATCTGTTACAAAGCTGACCTTACGTCCTGAACGTGGTGTTCCCATTACTTCAGATGCAGATACGATTTCACCATTAACAAGGGTAACACTGTTCCCTTTCTGCAGTTCTGACCATAAGGGTCCCATTGGAACATTTAGTTCTACAGCTTTATCGGGGAAAAATATCCCGGGTCGCTGATCTTCAACAAGAGAATAACCGATACAGGGTTTTGTATGATCCAGAGGAAAAGCATTAACTGAAAAGCCATCTCCTTTAAAGATAATACCGGATTCAGAAATTTCTTTTACAATAATTTCATAATTAATATACATATCCAGTACTTTTCGATTCATGTCGATATATTCTTTTATTCTGGGAGGCCCAAAAATATACAGGGGCTCCTCTCTTTCCACCTGGCTTGACAACATTAGAATGCCTGGAAGTCCTGTTACATGATCAGCATGGGTATGGCTAATAAATATTGCAGATATTTTTTTCCATTTAAGATTAAGTTTTCTAAGAGAAACCTGTGTACCTTCTCCACTGTCAAACAGAAATAATTCCCCCTCTCTTCTTAATAATACAGAGGTAAGAAATCTTCCGGGCAGAGGCATCATTCCACCTGTTCCAAGTACAAATAATTCAAGACTCATATCAAAGAACCTTCAGGACTTTACCGGTGTTTTAATTTCAACCGAATCGGGCGTACTAATTGCAAATTTTATTTTCCCTTTACGCAGGGATGTTGAAATCCTGCTGCCATGGGGACAGTTTCCCTGAAGTATCTCCATAGACAGGGGATCCTCTATCTCTTTCTGTATTGCTCTCCGGAGAGGTCTTGCACCATACTTGATATCAAATCCGGTTTCAATAAGGAATTCTTTTACAGAATTTTTAATATCAATAATTATATTCATTTGAAGAAGCCGCATCTTTACCTCTGCCAGTAAAACATCCAGAATTTCTCTCAGCTGTACTTTGGAAAGAGACTCAAATACTATAATTTCATCGACTCTATTGATAAACTCCGGTCTGAATTGTTTTTTAAGTTCATTCATTGCCGAAGCCCTGATCTCAGAATAATTAAGCAACCCCTCCTCGGATTTAAATCCCAGAGAACTTTCTCGTGTAATTTCCCTGGCTCCTGCATTGGAAGTCATTATCAAAACTGTATTTCTAAAAGAAACCGTGTGACCAAGATTATCCTGGAGCTCACCTTCCTCCAGCACCTGAAGAAGCAGGTTGAATACATCGGGATGAGCTTTTTCAATTTCATCAAGGAGTACTACACTATAGGGTCTGCGTCGTATTTTTTCAGTCAGAACTCCCCCCTCATCATAACCTACGTATCCGGGAGGTGCACCTACAAGCCGGCTGATATTATGCTTTTCCATAAAATCAGACATATCAATTCTTACAAGCGCTTCATTGTTCCCAAAAAGGAATTCGGCTAAAGTCTTGGCTAAAAGTGTTTTACCGACACCTGTAGGACCAAGAAAAATAAAGGATCCCATTGGTCTGTCCGGAGAAGCAAGGCCGGTTCTTGAACGCCTTATACTGGAAGCAATGGCATTTATGGCTTCATTTTGTCCAATTACTGTCTTATGGAGTTCCTCTTCTGTCTCAATCAGTTTTTCAGATTCTTTCTGTGCAATCCTGGCCAGAGGTATTCCTGTAATACCTGCAATTACATTTTCAATATCAATTTCATCGACTGGAACCTTTTTCATCTCTCTCGCAGACTGCCATCCCTTACTGAATGTTTCAATTTCAAGTTTAAGATCCCTGACTTTATCCCGTACAGCAGCCGCTTTCTCATAATCCTGATTGCTCACAAGATCCTTCTTCTGCCTTGTTAATGAATCTATCTCTTCCTCCAGATGTTTAAGCTCAACTGGTCTAACAGCATTTTCTATTCTTTTTACAGCACCTGCTTCGTCAATCAGGTCAATTGCCTTGTCCGGTAGAAATCTGTCAGTAATGTATCGATGAGACATAACTGCCGCTGTTCGTAAAGATTCCCTGGAATATTTTACAGAATGATGATCTTCATACCTGCTTATAACACCTTCAAGGATTTCAACTGTTTCCTCTACATCCGGTTCATCAACAAAAATTGTCTGAAAACGTCTCTCCAGGGCAGCATCTTTTTCAATATATTTTCTATATTCCTTTAATGTTGTGGCTCCAATACACTGCAGTTCGCCCCTCGAGAGTGCCGGTTTCAGCATATTTGAAGCATCAATAGCACCTTCTGCACCTCCTGCACCTATTAACGTATGAAGCTCATCAATAAAAAGAATAATGTTTCCAGCTATATTTATCTCCTTCATAACTTTTTTAAGGCGTTCTTCGAATTCCCCACGATATTTGGTACCTGCAATCAGTGAAGCAATATCGAGTGTTAAAACTCTTTTACCAATGAGGATATCCGGAGCATCACCGGAAATAATAATCTGTGCCAGTCCCTCCACTATTGCTGTCTTCCCTACCCCTGGCTCACCTATAAGAACAGGATTATTCTTGGTACGTCTTGCGAGAATCTGAATAACTCTTTTAATCTCATTCTTCCTTCCAATTACAGGATCAAGTTTATTCAGTCTTGCATATTCTGTGATATCCCGGGAAAACTGATCTATTGTTGGCGTACCTTTTGTATTTGGAACAGATTTCTGTCTTTTCATAGTCTGGGGAGTAGATACAATTTTCCGTTTTGGCTGATCATTCTTCTGAAGATTTAAAATCTCTGTTTTAATATCTTCCTGACCTATTGAGTATTTTGCAAGAAATCTTTGTACAATAGATCCTGTTTCCATGGAGGAAGCAAGAAGAAGATGCTCTGTTCCAATATACTGAAATCCCATTTTTCTGGCTTCTTCTGCAGAACTTTCAAGTATATTTTTACCCCTGTGAGAGGGAGCTACATCCCCAAGTATGTAACCGGAATGCTTTTTGGGTATATTTTTTTCAATTTCAATCTGCAGTGCTGCAGGATCTATTTTAAGAGATTTCAATACCTTGTATCCCAGACCTTCGCCGTCTTTGAGAAGAGCCAGAATTATATGCTCCGGCAGCAGCTGGTCTGAGTGAAAACGTTTTGCTTCTTCCTGAGCAAATATAGTTAATATTCTTTGTGCACGCTGTGTTAGTCCCTTGAACATTTACTACCTCCTGTTAATTTCTGAAACCAAGTAAATTTCTAATCAGATCAGCTCTTACAGAATCAATTAAGAGGCTCTCATTATTAAAAGATCCGATTGCCTTTTGAATATGTGCTTTCTGCGTTAAAAACAAAAGGGAATTAACTGTTTTAATATCAAACTCTGACCAGCCCAAAGCAATTCCCAGTCTAATATCAGCTAATGCTTTTACCGCTTCTGAGGAACTCAGTTTCCTGCAGTATCTCAGTAAACCCACAGAACGATAATATCTGTCTTCAAGTTCTATTTTCCTTTTTAAAACCAACTCTTCCCTTGCCTGTCTTTCGTACTTTATAAGTTTTTCAGCAGTTGATGTTAATAAACTGATATATTCTTTCTCGTCCAGTCCAATTGAAATTCCATTGGAAATCTGATAAAAATCACCTAAAGATTTCTCATCCTCACCCATATAACCCTTTAAAATAAAATCCTTATCCAGAGAGGACTTAATTGCCCTGTCAAAGAGTGAAAGATGAACAAGAGCCGGCAGGTGAAACAAAAGTGAAATTCTTAATCCTGTACCTGAATTTCTTATTTTTCCGTTTAAATATCCAAATTCAAGGGAAACGGAGAAATCGAGTAATCTTTCCAGATCAGATTCCAGATCATTTATTTTAGAATAAGTTGTTTCAAGTGACATTCCGCTTTCGTAGGCTGCCAGACTAAGATGATCCTGACTGTTTATCATACATACTAGTTTCTGGTCTTTACTTAGAAGAAAAGATTTATGCTTGTTCAATGAAAATTCCCTGGATATTAAACTTCTTTCAGAAAGCATTCTCCTTTAAAGACTCTCTGAAATCTCCCTTAAGGTAATATCAGTTTTACCACCAAGGCTCTCAAAAGCTTCTGTGATAATAGTTTTTACACGGTTCTCATCTTCTAGTTCAATCTTATTGGGAAAAAGAAAACCTGTAAGATTCCTGGATAGTCTTACCCGGGTGGAGAGAACTACATCTTCATCTTTCCCGTTTTCCCTGAACCACCCAGGAATTTCATTCAGTATTTGAAAATTCTCAGTCATTTAATTGAAATCCTGAGTCAAGGATTGCAAGTTTATCCCTTAAAATGACAGCATTCTCATACTCTTCGTTGTTAACAGCCTCTTCAAGCTCCCGTTTCAACTCTTCTTTATCAACAAGAATAGTTTTATATGCTCTTAATTTAATGGGTAATTTCCCCTTGTGATAGATATATTTACCATTCAGGGATATTGCATTCGTAATATTGCTTCTGAATGTGTTATAACAATCAGGACAGCCCACAACCCCACTTTCCTTCATATTAGAGATTTTTGTACCGCATGTTCGACACTTATCAGCCTCAATACCGCTCTTTTCAGGAAGAGGTGTATTTTTAATCAAACCGGATATTAGTTTGGAGAGTGAGAAATCAAAATTTTTACCATCTCTGGAAATACCTTTCTTTGCAGCACATTCCCGGCACAGATGCATCTCGTAAAGATCTCCACCCATAATCTGCTGCACATGAAAAACAGCTGTTCTATCCTTACAAACTTCACAAATCATTATAACATCCCTGTAAAAATCAAACCAAGAAATTAGTGAAGGAATCCTGTTTATTGTTATATTAAAGGATTCTTCTAATTCCGGTTTTTAATTCCGAATAGTTTAAATATACAGATTTTGCATGGTAATGACAATCTGAATAAACCCTTTTACAAGGTATCTCCACTAATGCTTTCTTAAAATATCCATAGGTTTCAATCTACCCGCTTTACGGGCAGGAAAGTAAGAGGCACCTGCTGAAAGAAGTAGAGTCAGAGCAGAAATAATAAGGATATCCTTTAACCCGATATTTACAGGTATTTTTTCGAGATAATAGGAAGTATCGATAAGGACAAACCCCCTTTCTTTTATGCCGGCAATTGGATTAAGAAATACACGTAAAAAACTATACAGTGAATTTACTGTAATTTCAAGAATATTAACTATTCCGTTAATATTTACTGCAATTCCCAGACCTGCAATCAATCCCAGGATCGTCCCGACAGTTCCAAGGATTAATCCTGTAAATATAAAAGATCTTCCAATCAGCACCCCGGAGACACCAGTACTCATCAGCATTGCTATTTCTGTTTCTTTTTCGATGACCAGCATTATAACAGAAGAAGAAATATTAATGGCTGCCACCAGAACAATAATTATCATGATAAAAAGTAAAATAGTTTTAGTTGTATTAAAGCTTTCGATCATATTCCGTTCCAGATCATACCAGTTATAAACCATAAATCCGGAATTAAGCTTTTTTCTCATTTCAACAGTCTGTTTTTCAATATCTTTAAATGGATCTTTCAGTTTAACCGCAATAAAAGTATCTCCTCTATCCTTAAACAAACTCATCCCTTTTTCATTGTTAATATAGATACTTAACGCATCCAGTTCATAGTAACCAGTAGAAAATATCCCCTTTACCGTAAGATACGATGGTTTTAATACTGCTCTTCGTCCTGGAAGTTTACGGGCTGTTAAAATCTTTATTCTATCTCCAGTCTTTACCTCAAGAATTCTTGCAACCTCTGTACTCAACATTGCAGAATCTTTTGCAGCAAGATCGAAGTTACCTTCAACTATTTCAAGGTAATCTGAAGCTCCTTTATCAATTAATAAATATTCAGGTGGAAGGGCTTTGAAATTTATACCAGAACGACCATCTTCAGAATATGCAATGCCGAGTCCCGTTGTAACAGCATAAGCTGATCTGACATTTTCCATCCCTTTTATTTCTTCTATTGTTTCTGTTAAAGCTGCCCTGTTTGGATCATCATAACGTTTTATCTGGAGATGATAGGAACCCACTTCCATGTAACGTCTGGTTATTCCCTCTATCATACCGCTGGAGATCTCCAGAACGACTATCAGAGGGACAAGAGCCATTCCTATCCCCAGAACAGCACCAATTAGATTTCGGTTATTCAGTAGCTGTTTTCGTCCGGTCAGGAACTTCAATGCAAGATAGAGAGGACGGTTTATTTTCATATTTCCTGCAGTTTACCCTCATGAATTTCTATATGTCTGTCACCTCTCCTTGCCAAAGCGGAGTCATGTGTGACCAGCAGCAGAGTTTTCCCATGATTTTTAACCAGTTCAAAAAGAAGATCTTCAACTTTTCTGGAATTATTCTCATCGAGATTTCCTGTGGGTTCATCTGCAAGGATAATACCAGGATCATTGATAAGAGACCGTACAACTGCAATTCTCTGACGCTCCCCACCCGAAAGCTGGGACGGCATATGGTCAAGGCGATCTTCCAAACCAATCTCAACCAGTAGATCTTTTGCCTTTTCTGTAGCAATGTTACGATCCTTTCCAGTCATAAAAGCCGGAAGCATTACATTTTCCAGTGCTGTAAAATCTTTCAGGAGATAATGAAACTGAAATATCAGTCCTATACTTTTTGCCCTGTAGGAGGATAATTCGGATTCTGTCAGATTGTTGATTATATGACCATCAACAAATATCTCCCCTTTTGAAAAACTATCCATTCCGGAAATTAAATTTAAGAGAGTACTTTTACCACAGCCGCTGTTCCCTGTAAGAATTACACGGGTATTTTGTTCAATCTCAAGATTTACCCCGGAAAGAATAGTCAATTCTTCAGTACCGGTGTTATAGGATTTATACAGATCTTTAACAACTATATCATTCATACCTTAAAACCTCCTAGGGCTTATAGAGCGACACCATCTTAGAAGCGTAATAAGCAGCCAGGGTAGAGGATAAGACTGCAAATAGAAAAATAAAAAGAAGTTCTGAATAAACAACCCGTACAGGAACTTCGGAAATGTAAAAACTGGCACCAGAAAAAACAGAAACAGGACTGAGCCCCTCTTTAGAGAAAGGTGTTATAATAATTTGCAGTATATTTACAAACAAGCTGACTGTACTCTCAAACAGAGAAAACAGCATATTTATATTTTCAGTTATGAACAGACCGAAGATCAGACCAATTATGCTTCCGGCCAGTCCTATAAGAAACCCTTCAATAACAAAAATTGTTTTTATTTTACCCGGAGCAGCCCCCAGAGAGATCATAATTCCGATCTCCTCTCTTCTTTCAACAACAGATCTTTCAAGAGAATGCTTTATATTGACACCAACCACTATAAAAATCAAACCTATAACCAGAAGCATTGCAGTCTTTTCTGTCTTCAATGCACCAAAAAAAGATGAATTAAACTCTCGCCAGCTTATTATTGAATATCCACTGCTAAGTTTTGTTTCTATATCCGAAACAGCTGTTTTGTCTCGGTATTTGTCATTCAGCTTTACCCCGTATACTAATTTCTCTTTCCCTGAAACCAGGATTTTTGAATTTGATATGAGAGTAAAACCCATAGAACTGTCAAAACTATAGTATCCGCTTTGAAATATCCCCGTCACATTATACTTTTCTTCTGAGGGGATAAGAGATCTAAAACTGGAGCCCTCCATTGAAACAAGAGAAACACTCTCCCCGACTCCAACACCCAGACGATTTGCCAGCTGATTCCCCAGAATAATTGAACCTTCGGAGTCAAGATCTTCTGTTCCCTCAATTATATTCAGCTGTCTGGACATAGATGGATCAAAAAAACTTATATTTCCCGGTACAGCACGAACATTAACTGCTTCATAATCAGTAAATTCGCCTTTTATCAGGGTCTGGATATCCATAAACGGCAGAACTGAAATAACTCCATCAATATTTTTTAATGTCGTAAAAACATCTTCCTCATATTCCACCTGATCACTGTAAACCCTTAAATGAAAAGAGTTAATATTTATTATATCTTCAATAAATCCTAACTGGAATCCATTCATTACACCAAGAACAGAGATCAGAGCCATAACACCAATCGAAATACCTGTAACAGCCAGAAAGGCAGGACCCAGACTACCCTTTCTGCTCCTTCCGAAAAGATACCTGAATGATATAAACAGAATCCATTTCATCTGTTTCATTAAAATCGCTCTTCTCCTGACTTCTCACCATTAACATAGAATACTTTCAGCAGTAAATTATTATTTTTATACAATTTTTCCTCAACTTTTTCACCCGAACTATATATTGTTTCTTTCTGCAGTATTCCATTTACAAATAATATTTCCTTCTCCAGTATATCTGTAGCACTATAAAAATATAAATATTTCTCCCGAAGACCCGAAGCAGCAACTTTTTTTTCTATCAGACTGGATCCTTCATATCGATATTCGAACTTCGATATACCCTCTGAAAGATAGCGTATTTCTGTTAAAAGTCTGTCATCCATGTCAAAAGTTTTCCTTATTTCATCTCCAGTCAACAAATCTTTCTCGACAACCACCTTTACATGGTCATTTGCAGAAAAATTTACAGTTCTGACAACTTTATCATCCAGCCAGTTCTCGATCCGGTAAACTTTATCACCTGAATATCGGTAAAGATAAGCTTTATTACCTGAATCGAACCATTCAGTATGCAGCTGATTATCAGAATATATATAACCTGCGGAAAGAATTTCTTTCTCTGAATAAATTCGTCTTACCTGTTTCAACCTGCCATTATTCTGCTTTATATATATATCATCATAAATATGGTTTTCATCAGAAAAATATGAAACTTTTTCCAACTGTCCGGAGTCCCAGCTATAGAGATATTTTGCCGTCGGGTCAGTTTTGCTATATTTTATCTCTTCAATAAGAAGCCCATCTACTATCTTCTCCTCAGATACAGGGATGTCATTCACAAATCGTCTCACGACTAAAGCCTGCTCATCCTGTATATAATCAGTTCTTTCCTTCTCGGTCTTTCTATAGTAGAGAACCCGTGTTTCAGTATCATTTTCTCCGGTTATTTTTAATACCCAGTCAAATTCATCCAGTCTGAAAGATGGAATATTTTCAAAAACCATTCCAATACTGTTGGATCTGTAAAATTCCTCTCCGAACAAAAAGTCTGATAAGGAATTTACTATCAAAAATAAAAGAAATATTTTATATATTTTCATCGGAATTTTATTCAATACCAAGCAGATAATTAAGAAAGTTTTCTCTGTCAAACTTTATAAAATCATCATAACCTTCACCTGTTCCAAGAAATAATACAGGTATTTTAAGATCTCTGCAGATAGGAATGATTATCCCCCCTTTTGAAGCAGAATCATACTTTGCCATGATTATACCATCAAGACCTACAGCTTCATTAAATGATTCTGCCTGTCGAATTCCATTCTGCCCTGTTGTAGCATCAATAACAAGAAATTTTTTATATATTCCATCTGAAACCTTATTACTTATTATCTTATTAATTTTCTTTAATTCTTTAACCAGATTGTCCCTGTTATGCATACGACCTGCTGTATCTGCAATTATTATCTTTTCCCCCCTGGAAAAAGCACTGTCAATTGAATCGAAAATAACGGAACCTGGATCTGAACCCTGCTGCTGATGAACAACTCGCATATTAAGTTTATCACCATGATAAATTAACTGATCAATTGCGGCGGCTCGAAAGGTATCACCTGCACTGAGAACACTTGTCATGTTAAATTCTTTTTTGTAATAAGAAGCCAGTTTTGCAATGGTTGTGGTCTTCCCTACACCATTTACTCCAAGAATCATTATAATATTGAGTTTATTCTCATCCGGCTTAAAATCATCAACAATCAGGTATTCTGAAAGATAGTCTCTTACTGTTTTAATAAACTCCTTCTCATTAACAATAGTGTTCCTTTTAATTTCTTTCCGGAGCTTTTCGACCAGCTCCAGAGATGTCTTTGCTCCCAGATCACTTTCAATGAGCATATCTTCCAGATCCTCAAAAAAATGATCAGATATTTTTTCTGTAGTAAAAAGATTTTTCAACCTTCGTCCAAAACCAGTAACTGCCACAGTTTACCTCTGATATAGTTTAAAATTTTTCGTTACTTTTTATATATTCCACTAAATCAAACAGAGTATTTATAAACAGAGTAACGTTGATAAACACCCCGCCAATATAGACGTTATACCACGAAGTTGAAAGCTGCATCAATCTTTGTGACTCTATACTTCCGGGATATAATTCCACCTCACGGTTAAAGGCATACCCGTAATCTGAGCTGAGACCATAGCTGATCATGGAAACGGGTATGGATAAAAGAAAATAACTAAAGGAATTATAAAATATGTCCCGCTTATTATCAATTATACTTTTTTGATCTATTATGTCTGACTGCATAAATATTTTGATATCTCTAACGGGACTATCTGTCAAAATATATTTATAGTCGTTGTAACCTTCAAGTTTTAAGGTTAAAAGAGAAGGAAACATGGGATTCCTGATAAAAAGAGGGGTTCTACCTATCCAGGAAGCTCCTGAATAAACATCTGCTTTTGCTGGAAAACTCTGTAACGAAACAGGAGGACTTTTTATAAGCTCAAGCTTAACTTGCATAGTTTTAATCTCCTGCTCATCAAGACTAATAAGAAAATGATCTCCCTTGTATCCCGGTCTGGAAACATCGAGCTCATAGAGCCCCGGATAGAGGAGATTCAGGTTCTGTTCCACCACCCCAGTCTCCTGTCTCTTTAGAACAAAACCTGAATCCGGA
>JAJRQE010000180.1 GCA_024280415.1 Spirochaetota bacterium
AAATGAAATATACATCACCTATTCCTTCGGACAACTCTATGACTCATGACACATAAGACACAGGTTCTCCGGACTGGTATCTATATTTACAAAAAGTAATTCAGAATCTGAACCATGGGGGCCGTGACAGCTTGTACAGGAAAGCTCCCTCCCCGACCTTGAAGGGTCAGGCACTCCGGCAACCGGATGTTCATACCCAAAATCAGGTATTACATGCTTTCCGGAAGCCTCCTCTGTATGACAATCGGAGCATAGTTCCCCTATAGGTTTTTCCAGACTATCAATGTTGTCCGACGAATGAGGATTATGACACAGAATACAGTTTCCCCAGGCAACTGGGGCATGAGACACCTCTTTTTTAAAATCCTTGCTGCTGTGACAGCTAAAACACAACTCTGAATCCTCTGCAACAAGCAGATTCTCGTTATCTCCTGCATGGGGCTCATGACAGGATAAACACATTCCAAAGGTCACTGCTGTATGCTGATTATCCTTCATAAACGGCTCCTCCGCATGACATTTGTAGCATAGATCAGAACCTGTCGCCAGGAGAAGATTATCGTTATCAGAACTGTGGGGACTGTGACAGGTTACACACATCCCTGCTGCTACAGCGGTATGCTGTTTCTTTCCCTCAAAGGAATCATGGCACATATAACAGAGATCCGGCGTATCCATAAGCAGCGACAGTGTCAGATTTTCCCCGTCATGAGGGGTCAGATGACATATACCGCAGCCCATTTGCACCGCCATATGGACAGTATCTCCGCTGTCCTGGGAGGTATGACACTGAAGACAGGGCAGTTCATCGGCATACAAAACACTCCCTTTATCCGTCAGAATGCCCGTAAAAATCTGGACAGAAATTATAATAACTATAAGCGTCAATATACGTTCTTTCATCTATTCTCCAGTCGGGTCGAATATGTAGTTATTCTTTGCAATATCAGAACTATGGCATTCTGAAGTACCGCAATATACAGGAGCGGAACTTAAACCACTTTTATCACTTCCAAGATAACCAGTAGTCCCCACTCCGTCATGGGTAATCTCAAGCTCATCGTAGACCATACCGAAAGAGGAATTACTTCCATGAACATTATGACACGTAATGCACGTAGCCTTGTTTCCTCCTACTGGATTTGATGAATGACAACCGCTGCAGCTGGTCAAGGGAGTCCCCTCCCCCCTGTAAAGCCAGACATCACTATTGGTGCGTATACGCATACTAAGATGAAACCAGTGAAGCTGGTATTTAGACGGAGAACCACTGGTACCATGTATGTGTGCATCCGAATCCACAAATTTTGTCTCTAATCCGTTGTTATAATAAGGAGGAGTCCCGAAGTTTATTACTGGCCCCATCCGTGGGTTTATAGAGAGGTTGTAGTCATAATTACCTCCCGCTTTTACGCCAAGAATAGCCTCTTTACTCACCTCAGACTCACTGGCATGGCAGGAGAAACAGAGTTCATAATCCGTTTCATTGTATACAGCATTACCTGGAATTTGAAAATTCATATTCTTTGTCAGTAATCCATAATTAGACGAACCATGGGCATTTATCTCTCCTCCGTTCCCATGACAGCCTGTTGCAGGATCTCCATTACCAAAACAGGTAAGACCCTCTGACCTGTGTTCAGACTCACTGCTCTCCCATGAACTCTTTATTCCAGTACCCGCACTATTCGGAATTACACCCAGTGTATTACTGCTTGTAAAGGGAGACATGGCACTTGCCCCTTCAGTTACTGCACCGTCACTGTCATGACAGCTAAGACAGAATACCTCAAGACTAGCCGGGTTTGCAGGATCATAGACAACAGAGGCAGAAGTATCTTTATCTTTTAAGAGTACAGTCCCACCCATATGTCCACTCTGATCATGACAGACAAGACAGTCGTTACTCTGAATAATCTCTGCTGTACGGTCATTATAATCAATTACATGATGGGATTCATTATCAAAATCACCACCCGGCCCCATGACCTGGCGCCTTGTGACTGTAGCGGAACTGTGACAGGCAACACAATCAGTAGGCGTTGTCCACCCGCTGCCCGTATCATACCAGTCGACTGGATCAGCACCATGACAGGCAGTTGTAGCACATGAACCTGTACCTGTCCCACCATCAACTATCCAGGTGCCATCAGGATTCATCTGGTCAAATAATACAACATTAACCAGTGAACTGTTTACGTCCAAGTTTCCATCTATATGGCTATTGCTATTTTCATATTCAAAATGACATTTTCCACAGGAGTAATTCATTTCTGCTACATGACGAATATGGGTTCCTGTTGTATCCAGAGGATCTACAGCACTCCCGGAACTGTGGCAGGAAGCACAATCATTAGGAATAGTCCATTCAGCATTTTTATCGTACCAGCTGACAGTATCCGATCCATGACAGGTAATAGAGGAACAGGAATCTGTCTCAGGTGCCCATTTACCCTGGACATTCATCGAGTCAAAAACAACCTGTTCGAATGCGGAACTGCCTACATCCAGTGTTCCATTCATATGATTCGCATTCTCAACATAATCTAAATGACATGAACTACAGGAATAGCCTCTCTCTGTAACATGTTTGTCATGCTTGCCGGTACCCATTGGATCCACTGCTTTTCCTGAACCATGGCAGGCGGCACAACTAAGCTCTATACTCTTATTTGTTTCTGCCGTTTCTTCCACATTCAGGGAGTCCAGACCTACCTTGGAATCACATCCGATAAAAAAAAGTAACAGTACTGCAAATAAAAATCCTGAAAGCCTCTTTACGTTTAATGAAATATACATCACTTACTCCTTCGGATAACTCTATGACTCATGACACATAAGACACAGGTTCTCCGGGCTGGTATCAATATTTACAAAAAGTAATTCAGAATCTGAGCCATGGGGTCCATGACAGCTTGTACAGGAGAGCTGTCTCCCCGCTCTTGAAGGATCAGGCACTCCGGTAATCGGATGGTCATATCCGTAATTTTGTATTATATGTTTTCCCGAAGCCTCTTCCCCATGGCAATCCGAACAAAGATTGCCTATCGGTTTTTCCAGACTATCAATGTTGTCCGATGAATGAGGATTATGACACAGAATACAGTTTCCCGAGGCAACTGGTGTATGAGTCACCTCTTTCTTAAAATCCTTGCTGCTGTGACAGCTAAAACACAACTCTGAATCCTCTGCAACAAGCAGATTCTCGTTATCTCCTGCATGGGGCTCATGGCAGGATAAACACATTCCAAAGGTCACTGCTGTATGCTGATTATCCTTCATAAACGGCTCCTCCGCATGACACCTGTAGCATAGATCCGAACCTGTCGCCAGGAGAAGATTATCGTTATCAGAACTGTGAGGACTGTGACAGGTTACACACATCCCTGCTGCTACAGCGGTATGCTGTTTCTTTCCCTCAAAGGAATCATGGCACATATAACAGAGATCCGGCGTATCCATAAGAAGCGACAGTGTCAGATTTTCCCCGTCATGAGGGGTCAGATGACATATACCGCAGCCCATCTGCACCGCCATATGGACAGTATCTCCGCTGTCCTGGGAGGTATGACACTGAAGACAGGGCAGTTCATCGGCATACAGAACACTCCCTTTATCCGTCAGAATGCCCGTAAAAATCTGGACAGAAATTATAATAACTATAAGCGTCAGTATACGTTCTTTCATCTATTCTCCAGTCGGGTCGAATATGTCGATCCGGAAGCAACCGTAGAAAAGCTTAAGCAGAAGCAGAAGCAGTTTAAAAGAAAATTCAGAAATATTATTCTCAATTCACCCAAACCCACCATTTCCAATATCCATACAGTCATCAGTGGCACTCCAAACATTCAACCTTGGGATTAACCGTATGAGGAGCTGAAAGATGCAGTATCTCCTGGTGGCATGTTATGCAGCCGGAATTGAAAGCAGTATCCGTTTCATAGTGACAACTACCGCAATGATTGTTGTCCCAGTTCCCTATATGGCTACGCGGGGCTGTTTCATTGTGGCATCTAAGACAGTAATCCTGCCTGTGGCATGTCAGGCATCTCTCCCTGTCACCCTCTGCTTCAAACCCATGACCGAAAGTACGCCAGGTACTCCTGTGATCCTCCGGAGGAGTCGTATTATGGCAGCTCAGACAGTCTGCCTTTTGATGGCAGGTAAGACAGGAATTGCCCTGCTGTCCCGGATTGTTCCAGTTTAAATCATATAAACCACCATGGTATTTGATCCACCCTGCATCATGGGATTTTGGTTTTGGAAAAGCAATCTTGTCTATCTGCTCTGTTTTTCCCAGTACCAGTATCCCGTTATCCTGTCTAGCTGTCTTACAGGCACTGAATAGTCCAACAGCAATAGCTGAGAGGAGAATCAGGAAATATATAATAGTTCTTCCATTCTTAGTAATCATATCTTGTTCCGATTTTTAAAGTATGATAAGACTCTATTGCCGCTTCAAATTCATAACTGCAATTTAAAGATAAATTCTTACCTAAAGGGATTCGTGCTTTTGTATAAAAGGTCTGAACAAGCTCTTTTTCTTCCGGTTCCGGATAATAGGAATACTTGTACAAACTGAAATAAGACCCAAAACTGATGCTACCATCCTTCTTCAGCTTCCGAAACGAATATCCAAAGTCAAGTCCACCAGAGTAATACTCGTTATTATCCCGAAACCAAAGCTCACCGGTAACAGAAAGAAAAACACCTGTATCCAAAATATTATTTAGTTCAACAGCGGTATAGATCCTGCGGAACTCCCGATTAAAGGCTGTACTGTTCTGCTGCCCCAGGAGACTTCGCACCAGAAGACCCAGATCAACAGCCATATTTTCCATAAAGAGCTTACGTATTTTGCCGTCAAAGCTATAATAAGGATTAAGGTTGGCCATGAGAGTATTATATGGAATCAATTCATTTGAAAATCCATCTGTAGCAGCCACCCGAATGGTCTGCCTCGTACTAACCTCCAGATCTATCTCAGGAAAAGTTGAAATTGTACTTATAAGCAGATCCTGAAAAAACAGGTTGAGAAAACGAATTTTTATCATAGGTCGCAAAAAAGAAAATGAATTTTGTTTTATTTTCACAGTAAAGAGGTGATCATAAGTACCAGCCGGAGATACAGTATCCTGTACATCCTTTACAAAGAGATAATCCAGACTGACAATAGTGGAACCCAGAGGCATATAATCTATTCCTGCCCCCCCCAGCAAATCAGAACCCCATATATAATCAATTTCAAAAAAATGAAAGGCAAGACCGCCGTAGAGGGTCAAAAAAAACCGGCTGGTCAGATCCATATCAACAGCAAGACCATCAAAGAAAACAGCTGAGTTGCGTTGACCGGACTGACGTCCTACCCTTACCTGCTTTAAAAAGGGAAACAGATAGTTAATATTAAAATAGGCCTCATGAACATATCCAAAAACAGGTGTTATTCTGGTATCTCCAATATCTTCGAAGGGGAAAAAATCAGTCTGGTCACTGCCACCATCCAGATCCTCTCTTACTGACCCCAGAAAATGGAATTCAAACATTTTATACCCGGGCATGGTAATGCTCAGCTGCAGATCCTGAAACAAATCATTATCATAGTACCTGTTTGTGTTGGTTCTCGCAGACCTGAACAGGTATCTGACAGAAGTGCCGACAGTAAAATCAAATACTTTTTCAGAGTCTGAAGAACCAGGTACAATTCCAGACTGACTACCAATATTATCAGCCCAAACCCCGTGAGTTAGAGTAATTATGATAATAAAGGCAATGATAATCCTATATGACATCACTACCTCGATTAACTCTGTATCACTTTCACTCCCATAACACACATTCATCCGAACTACCTTAAACCTTCACTGAATCCAATATATCCAACACCGACGTGAATCTGAATATAATTCCGTAAACCACTCCAAAACAGAAAGATCTTACCGGAATTATAAACAGATCGACATCCATCGGTTAAGAATAATAAAAAGATTACCAGTTTTTAGGACCACTCTTAACGGACATCTCCCATGTCGTAGTATCCAAAGAGTGGCACTGAAGACAGGAACCCTGATAGTAAGTGACAAAATGACTTTCATCGCCTTCATCATAGTGAGCCTCATGAACCCTGGTGCTCAAAGCCTTAGCCTCACTGCCTTCCTTGTGGCATAACATACAATCAGTAGGAAGAGTCTTGACTATTGAGTCAATCTTTACATGTCCTTCCTTAGCGAGAGATATATTCAGCCGATAGTCCTGTCCGTCCCCCTTATTGGTATGACAGTCAACACATCCATTGGGAGCAGTATCATCAACTGTTATCCCCGGAAGAAACACATCGCTACTAGTTGCTGTTACCCAAATTGCAGGAATTGTAACCAATAAAACAGCAAAAAAACCCATCAATAAAATTTTCTTCATAAATACCATAATTAAAACATCCTCCTATAGAATATTTTCAAAATTTAAATTCGTCCGCACCTATTAGAGGCTAACCCATGCTTACAAATTCTGTCAAGTATTTTTTTAATATTCCTACTTTAGTCACATTAAAATATATTTAACTATATTTTATGTAGACTGAGTGAATAAAACAGTCATATATGATTTTATTTATATAATAATAACTAAATCAAATCTCTTTGGTCTTTTACTCCGAAACAGACATTTCTTCACATAAAAGATTTTTACGACATGTCTGTCTTTAGGACTGTTTACATTGTGAATTTTCAAACAAGCCCTTAAATAAAATCCTTAAAAAGGTTAAACTTCCCCAATGGCCACTGAAGCAATACCCAGACTGGATGACAATAAAATAAGAGAAAAAATCCTCCCACTCTGCCGTCTTAAAGATGGTGATATATGGGAGGATCCCGAAGGGAAGCACAGAATCGCTGTCCTTGATGCTGAATCAGAAGATGACTGCAATAAAATTGGAATAGGTACAGAAATAGATCTTTTCATACAGGATCCCCCCTACAATATCGTAGTGGGAAACAAAAATACAAATCAACTTTCAAGAATGAATATTGAGAAGTATATTGACTTTTCAAAAGCATGGGTTGAGAATTCTCTAAGAATGATGGCAGAAAACGGCCACCTCTATATCTGGCTAGGTGCAGACCAGAAAAGAGGATTCCAGCCCCTGCCGGAATTTATGATAATGATGAGGAAGTATGAAGAACTTAAATCACGAAGTTTCATAAGTCTCAGGAACCAGCGGGGATATGGTACCCAGAAAAACTGGATGGCAGTCCGGCAGGAACTTCTCTACTACACAAAAGGCGATCCATTTTTTAAAGTAACCTACACAGACATTCCGAAAGTTTTAAAGGGCTACTATAAAACAGTAAATGGTAAATTAACCGATAATCTGGAAAGAAGTAAGTCCGATACTATACGTCCTGGTAATATCTGGCTCGATATCCAGCAGGTATTCTATCGAATGGAAGAAAATATTCCAGGAGCCTATGCCCAGAAGCCTCTAAAATCTATTGAGCGAATTATCCTTACCAGTTCCAGAGAGGGAGATACCATAGCAGATTTTTTTGCCCATTCCGGTACAACCCTTATTGCCGCAGAAAAATTAAATAGAAGATGTATAACTTTTGATATGGATCCTGTTTTTGCGGAGCTTACAATCCGTCGACTGGAACGTTACAGGAAAACAGGGAAAACAGGATGGCAGTGGGAGAACCCCTTTCCTGAGATTGGGTAGGTTATACCCTATCTGACTCCCAGAAAAACAGGAACATTACGCTGAAAGAAAGAAAAAAGACCCCCATCAGGTTTATTTAGAATAGTTATTCGATTATCTGACTTACTCCTTATGGCCAGAATTGATGATCCTCCACCATCGAGAAGAATCCCATTATCTGATCCAAGAGCCAGTAACCACTCAGCAGACTCAATAAATGTAGCTCCGGAGCCGGTTCGGGTATCGGGTCCGTCAATGGCAGCCAGAATAAGAATTTTCCCATTATCTGATGAGCCTGCAAGACTCCTTGCAGCTCTGGGACTTGGGAGAGTTGTCTCTTTTCCATCTTTTAGAATTATAAAAAAACCGCCCACAAGCTCCGAAACATTATCAGAGAGGTAGAAAGGGGGACTTTTAAAACCACCTCTTCTCTCTTTAGTAAAAAGAAGTGCATCGTATTTACTGTTCAGGGAATAGGGGACACCATTGGAAATAACCATTCCTACAGCTGTCTGCCTTGAGCCGGGAAACAATCTGTACTCTTTAAAGGGAGTAGTATTAATAGCTACCAGAAGTTTTTCGCTTCGAATAAACTGCTCTATACTTCGGGATATAAAATTATTTTTACCAGAATCACCCTCACTCAGGGGATGAATACCCCGACTGACAATAATCTGCCGTTCCGGTAATGAAAGATCGATCCTGACAGCACTTATATGAAACTTCGGATTATCAGTACTGTACGAAAGTACCTCCAACCCCTCTGCAGCAAACTTCCATCCAGGAAAAAAGGCTTCGGGAGGCAGGAGATTTCCAGTTTCCAAAGATTCTGTTTTAAAAGAAACTGTAGTACAGGAAAACAGAGAGATAATGCTGACTGCTAAAATAAGCGGAAATACCCTGAATCTGAGTAATACCTTCATTCTTTCATTTCACAGTTATATATCAATTAGTTCTACTCCATGGCCTTAGCCCAATATGATAAAGGATATTCTCCAAAATCTGTGCAATATTCCTACCGTTTCCAGATGCGTCTGCGTTTTTTGGGGTACTTTATATCCACCCCTCCCATCAGAGCTATACCATGGATTCTAATAGTAGGTTGTCCCGGAAAGTGTTCGTCAGAAACCTTTTTATCTATCCCCCCCATTATAGGGAGTCCCTTTACCTCTATATTTATCCCTTCGGGTACAATTATATCAAGACCTCCCATTAAACATAGAAATTCAACTTCGGTAATACCAGGAGGTAGAACAGCTCTGGAAAAATCCAGATCCACTCCTCCCATAAGGACAAAGACCCTGTTTTTACGTGCCGGCCTCCATACCCCCTTGCGGTCCGCTCCGCTGAGGATACCAAGAAAGAGTTCCTCTGATCTGACTCTCCCCTGATTTAAGTTGATATCTGAATTATTGTCTCTGTTCACAGGAACCGGACTAAGATCGGAGGTTATTCTTGCAAGATCCTGGGGGAGGGTTGTATTTATTGCCAGTTCCAGCCGGGTCTCAAACTCTTCAACTTCCAGATTACCATGGGCAAAGTTGTATTCAAGCTTCGTTACAGCCTCATCCCGCTGCACTTTCATCGGTCTGTTATCCGGATTTATCATATCTGTCATTACTCACCCCTGTTATTCTGCCCATTTTACAGCAGATCAGCAGGTTCTGCCACCTGTTTATTATTTAAGCTTTAGAATGAAAAAAATAATAGCCTTTTCACTGTCTCTGGGGCGGTTCTATTGGGTACAGGTTCTAGTTTGTTCCTATGAACCTGGCTTTTCCTGTGGCATAGATCTTTCCGTCTTTATCGCTGATTTTTCCGGTTGTCAAGGCAATACGACCTTTTGCCTCTGTCATTATACCACTTACATTTATCTCTGTTCCGACAGGAAGAGGTTTTTTAAATCTGACTGTCAGTTCTGCTGTTACCCCTGTCAGAGATGAACTTATACAGGCATGAGCCATTGTTTCATCCAGAAGCATGGAGATAAGCCCGCCGTGGGTTAAGTTTTCCCATCCGGTAAAATAATCCGGTACAATTAGAGTTGTCAGGGCATGGCCTTCTCCCGGATAGATAAATTTCAGTTTCAAACCTCTGTCGTTTTTATCACCGCAGCAGAAACAATGGCGGTCATTTTTGATTTGGGTATTATCCATAGCAGTACTCCACTTTATGATTTGGTTTTAAGACCGGTATTTTTCTGTATGTATACGGCTTCTATCCAGTGTTTCCAATAAATTATCTTTTGTAGGTGTACCTTTATAACCAATGGCTATTACAGCTTCCACTTCATAATTCTCAGGAATATTCAGTAGTTCCTTTACATAATCACCGGCAGTTTTATTCTCTGAATAATGCCTGTTTCTTATCTGAACCCAGCATGATCCCAGCCCAAGACCTTCTGCTTCCAGTTGTACAGTTATTGCGGCAATAGCGGCATCTTCCACCCAGACATCCGTTTTGTCAGTGTTACCTATAATAACAATAGCCATAGGGGCTTCTGCCATAAATGATGCACCATGGCGTTTTGAACCAGCCAGAGTTTTAATCAGATTTTCATTCTCTACGGTAATAAATTCACAGGAATGAAGATTTTTTGCAGTAGGACTTAAAAGTGCAGCCTCTATAAGTTTATCTTTTTTTTCCTGCTCTACCTTTCTTGTTAGAAATTTCCGGGTACTTCTTCTGCTTAGTAACAGTTCAATCATTATATAATCCTATCTGAAAACCGCATAGGCTATTCCTATTCCAAGAATAGTTCCTGCAACAGCCTGGGGATAGGTATGACCAAGGAGGGTTTTCAATACCCTTGGTTCATATCCATGCGCAAATAGATGTGCCAGCTCTTTCGTAATATCATTAAGTATTTCCGCATGCCTCCCGGCAGCTCTGCGAACCCCTGTAGCATCATGGATAACAACTCCGGCAAGAACCATCGATATTGTAAAAAATGGACTGTTCCATCCATATACAAGTCCCATAGATGTGGCCAGAGATGCTACAGTTGCTGAGTGGGAAGAGGGCATTCCCCCTGTTTCGATCAGTCTATTTAAAATCAGCTTTCGATCAAGTACAAGTATTATTAGTGATTTTAATGTCTGTGCTGTGAATGTTGAGAACACAACTGTCAGTAGAATTGAGTTTTCCATTAGACCTAACACTTAACCTCCATTCAAACTATTCAGCTCTCCCAATTGTTCTGCTCACCAGATGCCGAAAAAAGCCTGAGTAGAGGAATTATAATTGCAGAAAGGCAAAAAAACAAGGTGAAGCAGCTTAACTATTTTCCTTTTTTGCTTTTAAACAGTTTTAAAGGAAGTTTACTCTTATTTTCAGTTTCTGAAAGTTCCAGGTCTACAGGATCTGCCTGTTCGGGAGCCGATACCTTCACACGTTCCTCTACAGTTTTATCAATATTTTTTTCTTTTGTTTTTAACTCTTTTTCTTTAAGCTTTGCCTGTTTGTGTCTGTGTTTAATTTTTGATTTTTCTGATTTACTGATATATGTCAGAAGGTAGTATATGAAAGAGTAAAGGACTCCTGTAACCAGAGAAATTATTATAACAGCAACAGTGGATATGTTGTCATATCTGAAACCAAACAAATTGATGGATGTCTCAAAGGAGACATTCAGGGCAATAAAAACTGCAAGAACCACCAGGGTCAGTATATTAAGTATAAGTCGTATCATTTTTTCCTCTTTTTTTCAGATATTCAGGGACGGGGATCATCGGAGGTCTCTCCTCCTCCACAATTTCCAGTTCGATGGATTCAAAAATCTCGTCCCGTGCCTGAAATTGTCTCAATATTGTACTCATTTCAGGTATGTCTGTCATCATCCCGTAGGATTTCATTCTGTTTAGAAATGTCTGAAGAATACCAAACGCCATTTTACCAAGACTAATGGTTTCCTGGTTTCTGTGTACTCGCTGATCCAGATCGGTCTGAGCAAAGGCTTCCATTCCATACTCTCTGTATACATCAATGATATGTGCTGTTTCAACACCATAGCCGATTGGGAAGGAGAGTTTTTCCAGAACCTCTCTTCTTACTGCATATTCCCCGGAAAGGGGCTGTATAATTGAAGAAAGCTCTGGAAAAAAAAGGCTGAACAGAGGCCTTATGAGGATCTCTGTAACTCTACCACCTCCGGAAGGGCGTATTCCCTCGGAAAAAGCAAGGGGGCGGTCATAAAAGGCTTTTACATATTTTATGGTTTTATTATAGACCAGGGGAGCTACCAGTCCATATACAAATCGCGGATGGATATTTTTTATATCCGCATCAATGTAGACAATAATATCACCTTTAAGCTGATAAATTGCCTTCCACAGGTTTTCTCCCTTTCCCTTCTTGTTCTCCAGATCAGGAAGTATTTCCGAGGCAAGATAGGTATCCGCTCCAAATGATTTTGCAACTTCCAGAGTATTGTCAGCAGATCCTGAATCTATGACTGCTATTTCATCCAAAAGGGGAAAACGCACCATAAGTTCCGAACGAAACAGAACAATTTCTTTTCCAATTGTCTTTGCTTCGTTCAGTGTTGGGATGCAGAGGGAAATAGTCAGATTTTGTCTGTTCTTTTCCTCTACCAGTTTTTCCAGGTCTTCAAATGCAGAATGATGAAAGGTATTTTTCTTTATCCATTTATTAATTTCTATCACAATACCCTCTGTCTATTGCAGTCAGGAGGCTTATCAGTTGTGCAAGCCCCTTATACATAGGTTCTATTTTAACAGACTCCGTTGCTTTCTCTACTGTGTCAATATCAGATATACCAAGTGTGAGTGCAGGAATATCCTTATCAATAAAGGCAGAGAGTTCGGACATACTTGGCGTAATTCTTGGTTTTATATCCAGTTTTTCCATAATTTTAATAGCATTGGCCACGAGAGGATGTGAAAACTCAATTCCTCCGGGTTTCCTCCTGGCAATTACTTTGACAATTACCCCGGAAGATCTTTTTGATGCAATTTCAACTGCAATGTTATTAATTTTTTTCAGGAGCTGTTCCACCATCTCTTCAGATTCACTCTGAATCTCGAGTTTTAGTTCTGCTTTGGTAGAGACCTTGCTGAAACCCAGACCGCTTGTTATTGAACTGAATATAATATTGGTTGATGGTCTGTTTGGAATAGGAATCTCCAATACCCGATTGATAAATTCATTGAGTGTTACTATAGACCCTACAGCTCCAAACTGTGTCCAGTCATATCCTTCCGGAACCCAGTAATGGATTTCACATCTTACCATTCCAACAGAAGAGTTACTCAATCTGCCTAGACGAACTCCCTCTACAGAGATTCCTGTTGATATATTAATATCTGTATTTTTAAGAAAAAAACGTATTCCTTCAAGATTTCCTGTTCCCTGGCTTCTGGCAGATCCCATGAGTACAAGGTTTGCATTCAGTTTTATACGGAGTTTATCCATTATGTAGGGGAGAGAAGCAACGACTGCCAGACCCAGTGCATTATCTGCAATGCCGGGGCCTGAAACTGAGTTCGGCTGAATGGAAATAGTATGGTCAATTTTTTCATCATATTCCGAATCCAGATGAGCAACAATGAGGATGTTTCTCTCTCCCTTTTGCCCTGGGAGAATACCCAGACCATTCCCCTTCTCATCTGTAGAACAGTTTAGAAGATTATACTGATTAAATCTGTTTACAAGGAAATTCATCCTTCCCTGTTCTTTGAAGGTAGGAGACGGGATCTCTCCCAGCATTACAAGATTTGTTAAAAGGATATCTCTTATCTCCCTGAGATTTTCCTGCAGCCCCGGGAGTGAGTTAAGTATTTCATACATCTTATCCCTCATAAATCCATTCTATAGGATAAAAAGAAAAATCACAACATGGTATGAGGCTTATGAGCTGCTCCGTATCAGATAGGGAGTATTTTTTATTCAAAATATGACTCAGTGCAAATAGCCTCTGCTCCTAATTAATAAGTTCTATAATCTGGTTAACAGCATCATTCAACTCTTTTTCCAGAGAGTTGGCTTTTCTGACTGCATTTGAGGTTTTTTCTGTAAGAGTTTCTATAGTAATATCCGCTCTTTCAATATCCGACGTAAGAGTTTTTATAGTTGCCTGGGAGTTTTCAAGATTCTGATTCAGCTGGGCAATTGTTTTATCTGAACTCTCTATCTGTAAAGTAAGATTATCTATTTCGCCCTTAAGGCTTTCCCTGTCTGCATTCGCTTCAGTAATTTTCTCTTCAAGACTGGCTTTATCAGCCTCCAGCCCGGCTTTTGTATTTTCAACTTCTGCAAGATCAGATTTAAGGGAATTAAGCTCTTCTTCTGCTGCAGCTATCTCTGAGTTAAGATCTTCCACGGTTGCCAGAGAATCTTCCCTGACTCCCTGCATCTCAGTATTGAGTTTCTCTACAGCATCTTTCGATTCTTCCTTCAGGGTCTCTATATCTTTTTCATAAGATGATGCTAATCGATCTTTACGGGTATCATACACCTTCTCTATTCCGTCGACTGCATTATCTATTATTTCAATATTATCCGGAGCAACCCCAAGAGCAGCAGCTCTAAACTGCTTGAAAGCCTCATTGAACTGATTACTTCCGAAGGACTGATCTGCAAGTGCAATATATTCACTGGATTTTGCGGCTCTTTCTTCCGATTCAATTTCTTTCAGCCTTTCCACTGCCCTGCTTATCTGGGGCAGCTTTGCCAGAGCTTCATTATAGAAACGTTTTGCAACGTACTGATTTCCATTAGTCTCCTCTGCCAGACCATATTCTATATTCTGCCTGGCGGTAAGGAGTAGTTCGGCAGCATTTGATATTGACGTAAAGTCAGTTGCAGTCATTACCCCTGCCTGCTCAATTTCCTTTTCAAGAGAATCCAGGAAATAGAACTCTATATTTTTCCTTTTACCAATAGAAGGCAGTTTCGTTATACTGGGGTCATTCAGCAGGCTTCTGACATCTTTTATTCCAAGGGTGGCTTTTGAATAATTTCCTTCCTTAATTGCTTCGATTATGGAGGTGTAGGAGCCTGTCAGCTGATCCTGGATCAGCTGTTCGTTTTTCTGCAGTTCACTCAGTTCTTTAAGTTTCTGTGTTGCTGCAGAAGATTCTTCTTCCAGTGCTTTTTTTTCTGCTTCAAACTGCTCTGTCAGCTCAGCTTCTCTTTTCTTTGTCTCTGTCTCTATTGCAGCTTTGTCTCTGTTTGCCTGTTCCAGTATTGAATTGGCGACCTCAATTGATTTAGCAAGTTCTTCCTCTTTGGCCTTTATTGCGGCCTCTGACTGGAGTTTGAAATCGGCAATTTCAGCTGAAAAAGCATTCTCCTTTGCTTTTTGAAATTCTACCAGCTTCCTTTCAAGCTCCTGGGTCGATACACCCGCACCCTGAAGCCTGGCCTTTTCTTCAGCAAGAGCTGCTTCCATCTCGTTTCTTAATTCAAGTTCCTTATCCTTAATCTGGGACTCCATATTGGCTTTGAGATTAGCACTCTGTTCATCGAGTTTTTGCAGTTCACTCTGAATGTTTGCTATTTCCTGTTCCTTCTGATTAAGTTTCTCCTCTGCCTGACGTTTAAGTTCCTCAATTACACTTCCTTCTGTGGATTCATATGAGGATTCCTCCATTGCCATTGTCTGTTCCTGTTCCTGGAAGTATCTGTTTGTAAAAAAGAAACTTGAAGCTATGGCAATTAATCCAATAATATTTATAACAACAGGGAGGGTTCCTCCCTTTTTTAAAGGATTTATTTTAAAAAGTTCATCTGTAACAGGGATCTTGTTCTGTCCGCTGATCAGATCAATTTGTTCTCTGATCTCCTGCTGTTCTTCTTCAGTGAATCCTTCTATACTTAGAAGTTGCTCTTCTTCCTGATTCTGTATTATTTCATTCAAAGGAAAACCCCATATTTCTCCGACTGAAAACAGCCAGGTTCTCTTTATGATTATCGACGACAAAGATAGAGTTCTTGAGAGTGAATATCTTTATCTTATACTGGTGTTAAGGATGTTGTTATATATTCCGATTCTAGAAGTGTAAACCCAATAAACTTTGCCTTAATAAGGCCTGTAGGTGAAATTTTGAGTATTAAAACAAAAATTATTCTGGTTGTATTACCTCTTCTTGTATCCTCGATGGTAATAACTGCAACAATTTCCTCTTTTTCGGCAAGAAGCGGTATTACAAGAATTGCCATAAGTTTTATGTCCTTTAAGTCTGAGGAGCTCCTCAACTATGCAGATAACCAATGGAATCTTCTTGTTTCCAACGGCCTGTCAGAGGAAAAAACATATATTGATGCTGCAAAGAAGGCCATTCAGTCCTATGCGGCTTCTATTGTGAAAAGCAGAACAGAACTGATTTTTGCCCTGGATGAAGACTCAAAAGTTGTAATGAAGACCTCTAATTTCAGACTCGGTATCGAGGAGAAATCGGAACTCTTTACCTATCAGAAAGAGGGTATTTCGGGTTGGCAAAGTATGACAATCGATCAGAAAGGAAGGGTCGGGTATGGATTTTTCTTTAAACCTTTCGGATGGTATATTCTGGTAACAGAAGATGAAGCCGCCTTCTACAAAGCGAGCCGTGATATTCTGGAACGTACTGCAGTGGTACTTGCTGCTACAATATTTGTATCCATTCTTCTTTTAGTATATTTTTCAGGCTTCTTAACCCGTCCTCTTACAAAAGTAGTCCATGCAATGAAACAGATTATAACTAACAATGAATTATCTTTAAGAGTTCCTGTGGAGTATAAGGATGAGATTGGGGCTCTGGCTCATACCTTTAATATTATGGCAGGAGAGCTTGAAAAAGCTTACAGCCAGATAAAGCAATTTGCATTTCAAACAGTGCTGGCTCAGAAGAATGAGCATAAGGTTCGTAATATATTTCAGAAATATGTACCAAAAGATGTTATTGATACAATTTTCGAAAATCCGGAAAAGATGCTTGTCGGGGACAACAGAGTTGTAGCGATACTATTCTCGGATATAAGAAGCTTTACCACAATTTCCGAAGGGT
This sequence comes from Spirochaetota bacterium, assembly GCA_024280415.1. Taxonomy (GTDB): domain Bacteria; phylum Spirochaetota; class Spirochaetia; order B11-G9; family B11-G9; genus JAJRQE01. The sequence continues at coordinate 16,699 of JAJRQE010000180.1, forward strand.
ATATGCCCGATGAACTTGTTAGTGTTCTAAACCGCTATTTTGAAATAATGGTTGATATTATCATCTCCCATCACGGAGTTATTGATAAGTATATTGGTGATGCCATAATGGCATTTTTCGGTGCCCCTGTAAAACATCCGGATGATGCTGTCGAAGCTGTCTATGCGGCTCTGGAGATGCAGGAAGCTCTTCTTAAATTCAATAAAGATCTGATTGATCTGGGCAAGACTCCCTTTAAAACAGGTATCGGTGTCAATTACGGTGTTGTTACAGTAGGAAATATCGGATCAGAGAAAAAAATGGATTATACTATTATTGGGGATATGGTGAATCTGGGTTCACGCCTAGAAGGTTTAACAAAACCATATCACCAGGATGTAATATTCTCGGAAAGTGTTTTTAGAAAGATAGGATCACAGCTTCCATGCAGAATGCTGGATATTGTTCAGGTAAAAGGAAAGACCAAAGGAGAATCGATCTACACTGCCCGAAGGGCCATATCTCCGGCAGAGAGAAAAGGCTGGGATTACCATGAAGCAGCAATGAAACTCTACTATAAAAGGGAGTTCAGCCGTGCTGCAAAATATTTTATGGCTGTGCAGAAGATGATTCCGGATGATTATATTGCGGGGATGTATATTGAAAGATGTAGAAAATACATTAAAAAAGCTCCTTCTGCAGAGTGGAGCGGCATAGAAATTCTTACTTCAAAATAGTTGAAGCAGATTTTTTTGTGATAGATCG
>JAJRQE010000181.1 GCA_024280415.1 Spirochaetota bacterium
AAAGTACGATAAACTTCTATTTATTTCCGATCCTGCTGTTATTCCATTTCCTGATTTAAAACAGAAGGTTGCCATGATAAACTATTCTGTTGCCATGGCAAATAAACTTGGAATTGAGAATCCAAAAGTATCACTTGTAAGCTGTACTGAAAAAGTAAATCCGGGAATCCCCAATACTGTTACTGATTCAATTATTTGCAAAATGAACGATAGGGGTCAGATCCAGGGATGTACTGTTGATGGCCCTCTGGATATTTTCCTCTCCTGTGATAAGGATGCAGTAGAGGTGAAAGGTGTTCCCACTCCCATAAACGGGGAGGCTGATGTACTTATTTTTCCTACTCTGGAAGCGAGTAATGTCTTCTATAAAGGACTTATGCTGTTTGCAAATGCAGAACTTGCCGGATTGATACAGGGGACAACTAATCCTGTTATTGTTATGTCCCGAAGTGAGAGTGCAAAATCAAAGTATTACTGTATTGCATTATCATGCTTAATGGTGGAGTTCTCAGGCTGACATACCCTTTTTTGCCTGCGCCCTATTTATATCTGCAGATACTTTTCATTACTAATATCAAAATAGGTAATACCGGGATTAGGAATTTGTTTTGATATGGTATTTTCTAAAATTTTCATCATAGAGTCTTTATCTGCCCCTGGTTTATATTCACTTATTCCTATGAATAGTTCATTACTGGAAAGGGGATTGGCGAGTATTCGCCTGCCTACTTTAAGGGCTGCTTCATAGTTACTCTCAGGGAGAAGAATATATAAATGATCACCTGCAATTCTGAAGGGTATATCTTTAAGCAGTCGAATTGAGTCAGAAACTGCCGTTCCTGCATTTTCGATCTGGGATATTGCCTTTTGTGTTCTATTTGCATTATAGCCCTTGATGTTTATATAAATAAGACTGAAATTTGTCAAAGTTTCTTTGTAATTAGCTATGTACTGCTGCAGATATCCTGGAAACTGCTTTGCCCCGAAGAAACCTGTTATTAGATCAGTTGTCATTGTATCTTTTTCCGGATCAGTAGAGATGTTTTTTTCTTTATTATTCAATTTAAAAAAAGTATCTATTGAACTGACTGAATAAATTGGTTTATCCCCTCTTATATTCTCAGTTCTGAAAAGACCATTTATCCTGCTTTCATCCCCTCCGGATCCTGAAGTATAAACCAGATGTCTAAGAACAGATGTTACCTTATAGGTACAGAGAATCAGTTCAGCGTTTGTAAGTTTTTTATTTTCCCCTTTTAATAGTAGTTTAATTCGGCCTGAAATAAGATTTTCTATTTCAAACTGTGATTCTTCTCTACTGTTTCGGATAGTTTCAACTGCAATATCTCCCCTGCTGTATATTTCGAGAACCATCCTTTCAAGAATGGATTTTAAGTGATCAATTTCTCTATACATTTTAGGAGTTGAAATACTTATTCTGGGCTGTAAAACCTTGGGTAGATGAAGAGAGATATTTGGACATATATATTTCTTTTTTACCCAGAGAATATCTGATGCAATCCGCTTTGCATAATCTGTTTTAGGGAAATCTGTGTTCCTTTCCAGATCTCTGCAGTATTCATAGAGAGGTTCCAGATAGTTTTTCAGGATAAGGTCGTCTATAAAAAGGTACCAGTTTTTGATGAGAGGCTTCATAATGCCCCCAAGTTCAATTACCATTTCCTTTTCATCAAAGAAAAACCCATATTCAATATTGCTAAATCCATAGAACATATCTTTTAGTACAGCAAGGAGAATTACTATCTGCTGAAGAGAATCCTTAGGAGAGATCAGGGATATCTCATCCGGAAGATTAAGGACTGACTTAAAGTAGGGATACATATCAGGATTATTATTCAGGGAGTCCCACCCTGCTTCCGGAAATAACCTGTTCAGAAACAAGATACCCTGATGGAGGCTGATATCTTCCAGTATATCAGTTTCATCATGATCGTCGATAATCTCTTTTTCCAGATCAGTTTCCGTTTCTTCTGATCTATCTTCTTTGGAAGCTGTCTGGTTTATATTGTTCCGATGAACCAGATCACTTGTTCTAAGTTCTAAAAATTCAAGAATATCATGACTTTTAAATTTAAACATTGTTTTGTAATCATAGGCTTTGGATGAAACAGACATTAATAACAGGGGATATAAGCTGTATTTAATTTTTTGTAAAACGTTATTTATTTCACCCAGGGCAAGGGAATACGATTTCCTTAGTCGATCCATTTGAAGATCCCTTTTATGCAGCCCCTCTACTGAAAGTTTATATGCATAAGTTATTGCGGGAGCTACATCCTCTTTCGAATTCAGTTTGGATAATCTAATAATTGGTCTGTAAATAAGTTGTAATAGGGGCAGTGCAGAATCAAGGGTAATATTTTTTGATTGCTGTTTTAACCTGTAAATCTCTTCCTGGATACCCTCGATGTTCCAGGAGCAGATAGTATCTATGATAATCCAGTAAAAAGGATTTTTTTCTCTGGCCAGGTACTTTTTCTTAATATTTTTTGAAATAAATCTGGTAGAGCTGACAAGTGTTTTAATTGATCGTAAAAAATGATAATTACTATTTCGTATAAGATCCGGATTTAAATAGTTTTTTTGCTTTGAGAATATATCAAGAAGTGAGGACAGTGTCTGTTTGACAGTCTTAACACCATGGTCGGGGTGGGATGCCAGAATATAAAGTTTTATTCTTTCCAGATAACTATACCGGATTCTGGATATCCCTTTATATTCAATTTTATGGAAGTTCTTTTCAGGTCTATAATCCAGCCATTTATCTTCTCCCTTTCTCCTCTGTTTTTTTTGAAGTTCCTGATATCTGGTATTTATATTCTGATCTGTTTTTTCTATACCTATTTCACCACCAAGGATCTCTGACATTTTTTTTGCCTCATCCTTTGTAAGGCTCCCGAGTTTTTCTCTTACTCTCCGGAGTTCACCTGGTTGGTATTTTTCTTTTGGTCTTCCAGCCATTTGATTTTCCTCATATAATGGTTATTCATATCAGTTTCAAACTCTTCGTTTGAACTGTACTCTTTTCCGAAAACATCCTTCCATAGTAGTTTGTCTTCCATACACATATAAAAGTATACATCATTTTTCCATTTTTCTGTAAATCTCTTGTAAACAGTACTGAACAGTTTCTTTTTTGTCTCAATTGGGTAGGAAAATTTACCTTCTGCATCGGTAAGAGGCATTTGAAGGATTTTACTGTCCATTTTTCGTCTTCGGAGCTGCTTGAGTACTGGTTTGATAAAGGTAAGAGTTCCCAGTGATATCAGAACAACTTCTTCAGGACTGAAGTTTTCCAGAATAAAATCTATAATTTCATGGTAATCATTTTCCCATCCTCTATACTCTACTATCGGATGAAAATGAAAACCAATGAGAATTCCCATATCTGCAATTTCCCGGGCTGCATGGAGTCTTTCAGAAAGATTAGCAGTATGATGTTCTTCGGCCTCGATTATAATATTCGTATTAAGAGACCAGGTTACAATAACATTAGACGGGATCTTATTATTTCGAAAATAACCAACAGCATTTGATTTGGTTTTGAGTTCGAGAATAATATTTTGATTCTTTTCAGCAAATTGAAAAATATCATCCAGAACCCCATCTTTATTTCCCCACATAAGGGAATCAGAAGATTGTCCTGTCCCAATATGGTAAGTTTTTTCAGGGTTGATGGTAAGGTTGTTCAATTTGTCTTTGAGATTTTCGTGAAGATAAATTTTACCATCGGTATAAAATGATTGAATTGAGCAGTAACTGCAGTCGAACCCGCAGTTTTTAACTGCATCCAGGGTATACAGGTTGCAGCATCTTGTTTTTTCACTTGCTACAGGGCAGTTACCCAGAATAATGCTCTCATTCTTCTGTTTTATAAATTCAAGTTTGGGTACTGGAGTAGATATAGGGTTGTAGTTACTGTAGTTGGTACTCTTATTTTTCAGGCTTTCCCATTTTAGAGTTATACTGCTAAGCAGTTTTTGCCTAAGATTTTTACCTTTTAATTTTTCTGTTTTATCTTCACTCCAAATTCCGGAAATAATTCCTTCCTGCCACATCTCCAGATCAGCAGCAATATCAATTATCTGTTTTAACTCCTGGAATGAAAAACTAAATTCTATTGATTTTTTCCGAATAAAATCTTTGTTGAACAAAGAAAGTGAAGAAAAAACAGGATCATTTTTGAACTGCTCTATTTTGGAAATTGATTTTCTACTCAAAAGTTAATTGCTCCACTTTGACAGGGTTGAATTTAACAGGAGTTTATCTCTAATTAACTGTAGTTTCAAGGATTATGGGTGTTTGTAACATATTCCCGGGAGTTTTGATCTATATCTCTATCTCGAGTCCTTCTCGTGCCAGATCAAGTTGAAGATCGCTTTTCCCTTCAATTTTACCGCGATATACATTCAGGAGGTCTTTCAATTGACCATCTGTTCTTAAGGGATCATGGTGAAAAAAGAAGAGTTTCTTTACACCGGCTTTGTGGGCAGAATTAACTGCTGACTCGAAGGGGGTATGTCCCCATCCCATCTTGCCATTTCTGTATTCTTCTGTGGTGTACTGACTGTCATGTATAAGAATATCTGCACCTTTGTAGAACTGGAGTATTTTCTCATTTTCCTCTTTTGCAACCAGTTCCCCCTCCTGGGCTGCAGCTTCATCATAGCCCGGATCTTCCGGATTTGTAGGAAACAGATTTAGAAAAGGTTCATTGTCATAGGCGGTACAGATAGTTTTTGCCCTGTATTCGAATCTATAGCCAAGACATAGTATCGGATGGTTCAGATATTTAGTTGTAACAAAGAGTCCGTCACCTAAATCCATTGTTAACTCTTTTAACGGGTGGTAGTTGATACTTGCAGAAAGTTCACTTTGTTTAATAGGAAAATATCTGTATTTAAGCTGGCTTCCTATTATTTCATCGAGTCCTTCATTTTCATAGGTTACAGGACCATATATATTAATCTCAGTTCCTGGTATGTAAATTGGAGTAAAGAAAGGAAAGCCCATTATATGATCCCAGTGAGTATGGGTAATGAAAATATCAATTTTTAAGGGACCTTTTGGAAGGTCATTTTTCATAAGAAAGTCCCCCAGAGCCCGAATACCTGAACCTGCGTCAATAATTACCAGTCTGTTCTCTTCTCCGAATCTAAGTTCAATACAGGCAGTATTTCCACCATATTCTACCGTATCAGGACCCGGGCACGGGGTAGAACCCCTGACACCCCAAAATTTTATTTTAGTCATAGTTAATCCTATTTAGTCAGATTCAGAAATATCCGAGCTTTATCAATCTCTTTGTTTACACTATCTTCTATCTCATCAAACCAGTCAATTGTAACATTAAGCTCCTCGAAAATAAATTCCGGCGGTTTTTCCGGATATCTGTTTCCAGAGAAACCAATTTCAAAGTAGTTGGAAAAATAGTTTGCCGCTGCTATTGCATAAACTATCTCCTTGTTTGAACCTGAATATGTTTCCGGTGAATGATGGTAAACGACTGCATCCTTTATCTCATCACCCAGTTTCCATGAGTGTACAATCAAATGACCGGATTCTGTATGGTTTATTTCCATTGCTTCTGTTTCACTTTTTATCAGGGACTGGTGAGCTCTGTCCGAGATACTTATGGCCTGAAGGTATTCGTTTGGAAGCTGATTGTTTAGGGGGATTTTTCCTATATCGTGGAGAAGGCCTGCAATAAAAAAACTTTCCAGGTTTTTCTGATTTACATTAATATGCTTTGCAATTAATTTTGCCGCTGCTCCTACACATAGTGAATGACGCCAGAACCCATCCATGTTAAGAGCCTGAAACTGGTCTTTTGTAGTTAAGGTTCCAAGAATAGCAGTAGAAAGTGATAGATTTTTTACAGTATTAATTCCCAGCATAATGATAGCTCTGACCAGAGATGTAACCTGATCAGATAAACCATGATATGCAGAATTGATCAGTTTCATTACATTTCCCATGAGCACAGGATCTATTCTGATTACACTGTTCAGGTCAGCTGGTGAAGTGTTGGGATCATTGCAAATCTCAATAACCTTGGTTACTGAAATCGGGAGGCTGGGCATTTTATTTATGTATCCGGCAATTTGTCTTAATCTTGTTTCTTTATCCATTTTTATTTCTCATATTCTCAAGTATATACTGAATCTTACTTTTCATGGCAGAGCTAATTGATTTATCAGGAAGAAAATTTGATAATTTATCCATGTAATTAAAGGTAGATTCAACTTTACTCTGTGTAATTTTAATACTATTAAGTGGTATTGGCATTGTATGTGTTTTCTCTATTTTTTGTGAAAGAGGTTCTTTCCCATTAATTTTTGCTCTGATTGTTTCCATTTTCAGTCTCATATCACTGGATTCAAATTTTATACGTTTTTAAGCAGGAAGGAATTCTGTCAAACTTTCAAGATAGCCCAGTAAATTTGAAGGGTTGGATTCCTTGTCTTCATGATGTTCTTCCTCGCTGTTTTTCGGGGGGATTGTTTGTTCCTGCTGATCTGGGATTGTATTTTCACGGATTGGAGGATCAGAAACCGGAATTGGAGGAGGTGGTGGAGGAGTCTGTTGAATAAAAACAGGGGGAACCGGTGGAGAATACTGCAGGGGAGGAAACTGCTGTAGTTGCGGACCGGGAACCGGTATAAACTGTATCTGGGGTTGAATCTGTTGTGTAGGATTTATATTATTAAGGGCTTCTCTGTCTTTTCTTGCTGCCTCTTTTATCTTCTGTAATTCCCTTTCCATTTCCATTTCAACTTCATCTGGAAGATCGAGATCTTCCTCTTCATTGGAAAGTATTATAATTTCTTCCTCTTCATTGACTTCAATAACCGGTTCAATCCCTCCTATGTCGAGAATTGGGACTATTTCATCATCAAAGTCAGGAATTGTTTCAACAATAATACTGGCTTCGTCCTTATCGCCCTCATCATCCATCGATTCTCCGGTACTGGAAATAAAGGCTTCAAGGTTTCCTGCCCATAAATTTTCATATTCCTCTGCATATTCATCCAGAATTTTTTCGTATATATTCAGTGTTGAGCTTATTTCCTCTACTGCATTATTTTCAACACTTCTGCCCTGTAGGGAAATAAGTTTTTCAGCAATTTTAACTGCAGAATCTTTTTCTCCCATTTTTCTGTAAGTCTCAATAATTGCTGTATATATTTTCTGGTCTTCTCCTTTTTCCTCAAGAAGCTGGAGAAACAGATCCAGTGCTTTTTTATACAGTTTTTGCTTTAGATACAACTCTCCCAGTAGAAATTTTGCTTCCAGGGAGTCAGGATTTGCATCAAGAATTATACTTAAACTGGAAATACTCTTATCATATTCTCCGAGATCTCTGTTTAGGAGCGCCAGTTGGTAATGAGCTTCATAGTTATTAGGATAAAGATCAATGGATCGTTTGAAACATGTAAATGCTCTTTTCTTTTTTCCGGATCTTAAATTTAACTGTCCAAGAACCAGATACCCACAGGAACTCTCAGGTTTAATTTTCAGGAGAGTTCTGATATGTTTCGAGGCCTCCGAAAAAGATCCGTTATCCATGAGTAGTTTACCCAGCCGGAGTAGTACTTCCGGATTCTCCTCGTCTCGAAGAAGAAGTTTATTGAGTGTTTTTACTGCTTCCTCTTTTTCTCCAAGTTCTTCCTTTACTCTGGTATAATTTAAGGCAGCACTAAAATATCCGGGGTCTATAGCCAGTGCTTTGGACAGATGACCTTCAGCTTCTTTGAATCTACCAAGATTTGTAAGGACGACTCCAATATTATTATGGCCATAGACGCTGTCAGGTTCCACCTTCAGCATATTATTAAAAGCATTCACAGATTCACTGTACTGACCAAGTTTCTGAAGTGTTATTCCCATGTTGTTGAAACCCTCAGCCCAATCAGGTTTACTCTTTAAGGATCGTTTATATTCTTCAAGAGCTTCCTTCAGCTTGTTTTCTGATTCATAGATTACACCAATATTATAGTGGAGGGTAGGATGATTAGGATCCAGTTCAAGGCCTTTTTTATACCATGCCAGGGCAGCTTCTTTATCATCACTCTCATTATAGAGGGTTCCAAGGTTGTTATATACAACAGGAAAATCAGGTTTTAGATCCAGAGCCTTATTATAGAACTTGACAGCATTAGTGATATCCCCTCTCTGCTTGTACAGATTTGCTATGTTGTAACATATATCCGGTCTATCAGGGGCAAGATCGTATGCTTTTTTGATAGCTGTCAGAGCAGAACTTAGATTTCCGGATCTTCTGTATATCACGGCAATATTGTTGTAGGCTTCAGGATTGTTACTGTTGAGTTCTATTGCTTTCTGGAAACACTTGATTGCCTTCTCTTTTTCTTCTGTTTTTGTGTAGATATTTCCTAAAAGAAGGTATGATCCTGAAACGGTGGGATTCTCAGAAATCAGTTTAAGGGCTGTTTTTTCTGCTCTTCTGTAATCTCTTATCAGGATGGCGCTATAGGTTTCTTTCAGAATATCCTTTACCGGCATTAGTTATCCCTTTGCTCTAGGGGTCTGACGGTAATCTCTTCTGAAAATCCCCCAGGGAATCCTATACCGGCATCATCAAACGCTGCAATGGAAAAGTAATAGAGTCTTCCATTTTCCAGTCCTTTTACAGTGTAACCTGTACTTTTCCTGTCGGATATAAGTATGGGGGAATCCCCTTCAATAGCTCCTGTTCCGAAATAATTACCTTTTGAAGTTCCATAGTAGAGGAGATACCCTTTTAGATCCGGTTCACTCATGGATGGCCATGTTAGGATTACACTGCCGTCTGCTCCTTCAGCATTTAGATAGGAAGGTGCCAGGGGTTGTTGGTTTTCTTCATATTTTATGACTATATCCGAGATCAGGGGTGTCACTATTTCTTCTCCATCGGGTTCAAGTTCCAGTTTGATTTTAAGATAGCTGCCTCTGTTATTGTTAAAAAATCTCTCACCCGGGGAGAATTTTCTCCAGTTCTGTTCTTCATACATATCGATCAGGCTGTCCGATATTTTATAGTAGAAGAATATAGCACTGTCCGAAGGAATTTCACGATTAACAACTATTTTCTCCAGTTTTGAGCCAGCCCTTCCCAGATTAATAGTTTGAGATACTATGTTGCCTTTTATTGTCTGATATCTATTAATTACAGGGGTATCAACAAAAGTTCGGGACACTCTTACTTCATCCATAAATCCGGTAAGGTTTTTTCCAAGGATCAGAGTTGATCCCTTCTGAGAGGATATGAGGGGAAAATATACTGTTTCATCTTCATTCCCCGATGGAGTGGAATATTTGATTCCCTCCGGTTTTCCGTCTACAAGATATTCAATTAATCCTGTGGAACTGTTAAATCTTATTAGATGATGATGCCATACGTCCGGAATTATTGAACTTAATCCTGTTAGGGTAATAGATGTTTCCTCTCCTGGGCTATAGAAAAAATTTTTAAATTCCCATGTCAGCTTTCTATCTTTAATCGTCGAGAGTAATTCCTGGGGGATACTATTACCTTTGTCATCTCTTGTAGTTCCAGTGAAGGCAAAAATAACGGCGTCTTCACTGAATCTGGAAGGTTTAAGCCAGAATTCGATGGTAAAGCTGTCTATCAGATTACCAGGAGCAAAAAGAGATCCTTCTTTAGGGTAGAGAATTAATGATTTTTCAAATCCTCTGAAGGCACCTGACATATTCCCGATTGTTTTATCAATGTCTGTTGGTTTTATATAAGAGTTGATTTTATAGTTATCAGTTGAATCAATTATTTCTGAATTATCAAAGTGGATAAGCAGATCAGTTTCAGGAGTATCTGAGGGGTATATAGATGACTTTATTCCAAGATTTCCAAAATCTCCTTTTCCCGGATAAAGTTCAATATTATTCCATTCTTCAATTTTTCCCCATGAGTCATTGCCTCTAAGGGAAAGATCCCGGCTCAGTGCCGGGAGGAAGCTTGTAATCAGCATAAGTAATAGTATTATATATTTCATAGTTCTATACTTTGTTATCGACATATCCCTTATAAAATTGATCTCCTGCAGTTATTTTATTGGATAGATGTTTGAATCACTTAAAGAACAGGTAAAAGACTTCCCTAAAAAGCCCGGTGTTTATCTTATGAAAGATAGTGCAGGGAAGGTGATCTATGTGGGGAAGGCAAAATTCTTAGAAACAGGGTAGGTTCCTACTTTACAGGGAAGAGTGATATAAAAACACGAATACGTGTTGATCGGATTGAAACCATTGAGTTTATAATTACTGTAAATGAATATGAAGCTCTTATACTGGAAGATTCACTCATTAAAAAATGGTCTCCCAGATATAATATTGATCTCAAGGATGGAAAATCCTATCCTGTAATTAAAATAACAAATGAAGAGTATCCCAGAGTTCTTAGAACCAGATATATTGTGGAAGATGGAGCCTCATATTTCGGACCTTTTACGTCTGCTGGTAAACTGGATAGTTATCTGGATATTGCAGACAGGTTGTTTCTCTTACGAAAATGCAGGGGGAAACTCAAAAAAAGGGAGAATCCCTGTCTCTATTACCATATAGGTCGCTGCAGTGCTCCCTGTGCAGGAAAAATAAGTCAGAAAGAATATATGAAAAATGTACAAAAATTAAAGCGGCTTCTGTCCGGGAAAGATACTGAGATTTTAAAAGAGTTAACCCGGTCAATGAAGAATGCTTCAAAGGAGCTTAATTTCGAGAAAGCCGCAGAATATAGAGATCTTATTGATTCTGTTCAGACAGTAGGAGCCCAGACCGATGAGATCACAATAGATTCGGAGCGACGGGATTACATTAGCTTTGAAACCAGAGATAACCTATGTACTTTTTCTGTTTTCAGTTTTTCTGCAGGGAGTATGGCCGACAGAGCTCTCTACAGGACAGAGATCTACACTGATATCAATGAAGCTCTGTCAGAGTTTTTTCTCCATTTTTATGATGAACCTGAAGGGATTCCTCTAAATATATATATTCCCCATAATCTCAATATTCCCCTAATGGAAGAGTTTCTCTGTAAAAAGAGAGGCAGGAGTGTTTCTCTTCACCTTCCTGAAAAAGGAAAGCATCTTAGAATCCTTCAGATGGCTTATGAAAATGCAGCTATGGATATTGAGAAGCGATATAAGCGAGTTGCAAATATTGAAGGGTTGAAGGAATTGCAAAGTGTTCTTTCCCTAAAGAAACTTCCCAGAAGGATTGAAGGTTTTGATATCTCCCATCTCGCAGGGAAGCATCCTGTTTCGTCCCTTGTTTCTTTCTATAATGGAGTTCCGGATAAGAAAAATTACAGGAAATTTCATATAAAAACTCTTAATGGAGGTATAGATGACTATGAATCTATCAGGGAAGCTGTTGCCCGACGATATACCAGATTGATAAATGAAAAAAAATCTATGCCGGATCTGATAGTTATTGACGGCGGTAAGGGGCAGGTTCGGGCAGCTCACAATATTCTTACCGCTTTGGGGCTTCCCGATCTTCCTGTAATAGGATTGGCAAAACGGAATGAGGAAATTTTTCTGCCTGGATTCTCTGATCCTGTCACCCTGCCCGAAACCTCAGATGCTCTTAAGGTTATTCAGGCTGTCAGGGATGAAACCCACAGGTTCGCAACAGGATTTAACAGGCAACTTAGAGGAAAAGATATTATTCTGTCGGAGCTCGAAAAAATACCCGGGATTGGTACTAAACGCAGCAGGAATATTCTTGTTGAATTTGGGTCACTGGACAAGATCCTGAGTGCAGGAAAAGAATCCATAGTCAGAAGAGCAGGCCTTTCCGAAGAAGCTGCTGAGAAAGTTGTGGAATATCTAAAAAAAATTGACAAATCGATTTGAAAGAGGTACATTAATAACAGAGGTAAATGTACGAGATAATATAACCTTTTAATAGGAGGTAGCTGATGCCACCTTATGTAGACGGCCGGTTGAACCGGTATATAAATAAGTTAAGATAATGGGGCTTGTCCCCCGTAAAATAAGTGAGATCTGGAGTCTTGGGTAGAACCTCAATTTCCAGTTTCCCTAAAAGCCGGTAATAACGCCGGCTTTTTTTTAGTATAAACTTCAATTTAACTTTCCAGTTGACAATTCAATTGTATCTGTATAACTTGTATATGCAAGCTATCTATTAGAGGGGAATTTACTAGAGCTAAAGCCACCACCTTTGGTGGTGGTTGTTGATTTAATCAGGTGAGGTTAGTTATGGCAACACAAATGATTATTAGAGTAGAACCGGATTTAAAAAACAAGGCAAGTAAGCTGGCAAAAGCGGACGGGAAAAATTTAAGTGAACTTGTAAGAGAGCTTCTAATAAATTATACAAAAGAAAGGGATATGAGTTCCTATATTGATAATCTTTGGGATCGGATAGGACAGACTTTTTCCAAAAATAACACATCAGAAACAGATATCGAGGATACAGTAAAACAAGTACGATTAAAAAATGCTTAAAGTTGTTTTAGATACAAATATATTTGTATCATCTTTCTTTGGCGGTATTCCAAGAGAAATTATTAATTATTGGAAAGTAGGAAAAATCACTCTATGTATATCTCAGGTTATAATAGAAGAGTATCTTGAAGTTCTTAACCGGCTTGGTCTAAAAAATGAAGATGAAATAAAAAATCTGACCAAATTATTTGCAGAGGGTTACAATTCTGTATTTACTGCAAAAACACCTAAGCTTGAAATTGTTAAAGATGATCCGGATGATAACAAATTTCTCGAATGTGCAGTGGCTCTTGATTGTAAAATAATTATTTCAGGAGATAAGCATTTGAAAGACATTGGGAAATATATTGATATTAAAATTATCTCCCCCAGGGAGTTTATCGAATATATAAATAATTCTTGATTCTGGACACTGGGGAAGGCTTTCCCCTACAGATAGTAATACACAAAGACCTATGACCGATACTCCTCGGGAAGGATCCCTTTTCTTGTAACACAGTAGTATATGAAGAGTTCCATTATAATTAGGTGGTTGTCCTTGTTCATCTCCCGGGCTAAGATATCGTACTTTGCAATGAGTACTATAATTCTCTGGAGATCTCTGGTGGAATACTTTTTTAGCCCATCAATATAGGTTTGCTGGTTCCTTTTTCCCCTGATCTGGGCTTTGGAAAGAGCCTCCTCTCTGGACCAGGAGTCGGCAAAAAGCTGGGATAGAGTTAACAGTTTTCTAAACTGCCATTGAAGACCGGATATAAGCTGTACCGGGGAACCTTCTCCTCCCAGAGCTATCTTGTGAAGTATTTCAATCGACGAGGAGAAATCTCCTGAGGCCATTTTTTTAAAAAGTGTAAATACATTTTCTTCTTTGCTGTGATAGATAAATTGTTCGATATCACCTTCACTAATTTGTGAACCTTCACCAAAGAACACCGAAAGTTTTGTACAGGCAATTCTTAAATCACTGGTATTATTTTCCACCATTTCAAGAAGAAGCTCAACAGCATCCTGGGAAACAGAGATTCTCTCTTTTCTGAAAAAATTTGAGATCCATGTTTTTTTTTGATTTTCAAATAGTTCCCAGAATATTCTGACAGCTTTTTTGGGCATGGCAGATGATATTTTTTTATCAACGGAAATTTTATCCGAGAGAAGAAAAAGGGTGCAGTCGACTCCCGGCGAAGCTATATAGCTTACAATTTCCAAAACATCATTTTTTTTCAGATCTTCGGTATTCATCAATGTAACAAACTTGTAACTGGAAAACAGAGCACCATTTTTCATCAGGGAGATAATTTCTCCTACAGATGTATCAAAGGGATAAAATTTATGGATTTCCGGAATTTCTCCACTCTGTTTGGAATAGCTATCCCTGATATTTTTAATTTCATCAATTTTTTGACCAGTTTCAGGTCCTAAAAAAAGGTATACCGGTTCCGGATTATTCATAACTTCTTACCAGGTACTGGAGTTTCCCTAAAATCCTGACATTCTGAGAGTAGATTGGGGGATAAACAGGGTTCTCAGCTTTAAGCTTTATCCGATTTTTTTCCTTAAAGAATCTTTTAAGGGTTACAGCTTCATCATTTACCATTGCTACAATTATATCTCCGTTTTTTGCTGTTTGTGTCTGAATCATAATAGCGGTATCACCATCCATTATCCCGATATCCTGCATACTGTCACCCTTAACCTGAAGTGCAAAATGGGTTCCGGTTGATAAATTTGATGCAGCAATTTTTATATACCCATTAAAATTCTCTTCTGCGAGGAGAGGGATGCCTGCGGCAACATTTCCAAGAAGTGGAATTTCAATTATCTCTTCTGTATATGTTTCACTCTCAATAATGCCAATTGCTCTGGATCTGTTCACATCACAATGGATTCGTCCCTTTTTTTCCAAAGCTTTTACATGATCATATGCTCCATTGGCAGTTATATTGAAATTTGAAGCTATTTCCCTCATTGTTGGAGGATACTTATTGGTTCCTATAAATGTTTTTATAAATGCAAGAACCTCTTCCTGTCTTTCTGTTAGGTTTTTCACTTTCTAATTTCTATTCCAAATTTTTTTATTTTTCCATGTAGATTGCTTGGATAAATACCAAGGTTTACTGCTGTTTTGGAAATATTATAACTGTTTTCTTCAAGTTTTCTTATAAGAAACTGTCTTTCAAACTTATCTTTTGCATCATTCAATTTCAGTTCGGAATATTCATCAGACTGGTTTGAAGTCTCCCTGGTTTCTTCAAGATAGTATTTAACTGTTTCCTCTGAAATATCTTCTTCGTCTGTCATGATATTAATTCTTTCGATGAAATTTTTCAATTCCCGTATATTGCCTGGCCAGGAATGGGCTCTAAGAAGTTTCATCCCCTTTTCTGATATAGTCTTACTTACTCTATTCCCCTGGGTCTGAAACCTGGTCATGAAGTATTCGATCAGCTCTTCGATATCGGAAATCCGCTCCCGAAGGGAGGGTGAATGTATTGGAACGACATTAAGTCTATAGAAAAGATCCTCTCTGAATCTACCGGATTCCACTTCTGAGGATATATTTTTATTGGTTGCAGCTATTAGTCTTATATCCACAGTTATTGATTTCTCACTTCCAATTCGCTCAAATTTAAGTTCCTGTATGGCTCTAAGAACCTTGGCCTGGGCACTAAGAGACATATCTGCAATTTCATCCAGAAAAAGAGTGCCCCTGTGGGCAAGCTCAAATTTCCCCTTACGCCTTGCAACAGCAGATGTAAAAGCTCCCTTTTCATGTCCAAAAAGTTCACTTTCAATAAGTGTATCCGGAATGGCAGCACAGTTTACCTCTACAAATGGGCCTTCGGATCGATTACTCTGGGAGTGGATTTCTCTTGCAATCAACTCTTTCCCTGTTCCATTTTCTCCGGTAATAAGTATTTTTGCATCTGATTCTGCACTTTGTTTGATTCTTGTCCATATTTTCTGCATTTGTTCAGATGAACCAATCATCCTGTCTTTCATAAAAATAGAATTTTTAAGATGGTTATTTTCCTTTTTCAGTTCTTCGAGTTTTAGTGCATTTTTAATAAGATTAACAATTTTATCCAATGAAAGTGGCTTTTCCAGAAAGTCGTATGCTCCCAGTTTTACTGCTTTTACTGCGATATCAATATTAGCATGCCCGGAGATCATAATGACTTCTATATCAGGATACTCCTTTTTGATCTCTTTGAGAACATCTATTCCTCCCATATTTGGGAGCCAAACGTCAAGTATGACCAGATCAATAACTTCTTCCTTAAGAATAGTTAATCCTTCAAATCCATCCCCTGCAGTTACTACCTTATGATTTTCATCTTTAATTATATCGGAAAGAACTGTCCGGATTCCGGGTTCATCATCTATAATAAGGATTTTACTCAAACAGCTTCCTCCATTGGAATTTCGATAAAAAAAGTTGTTCCCACATTAATTTCAGATTCATACCAGATTTTCCCTTTGTGATCTGCTACTATCCTTTCGACAATGGGAAGACCCAGTCCGGTTCCTCCTTCCTTTGTCGTGAAGTAGGGATTAAAAATTTCCTTTTTAAGATCCGGATCTATACCTGATCCTGTATCAGTTACTGATATTCTACAGTAATATGTGTTTCCTTTACTAATTCCCTCTGTCCTGATTGTTACAGAACCTGATTCCTTAATAGACTCATAAGAATTACAAATGAGATTGGAAAAGACTCTCTGAATCTGATTTCTGTCGCCCTTTAATATAATATCCCCAATACCTTCCAAATCCAAAGTTATATTGGACGATACTTCAGAATAGAGGAGCGAAACCTCCGAAATAAGATTTTTCAAATGGATCTCTTCCCTGACAGGAGTAGGCATTCTTGCAAAATCTTTAAATTGACTGAGTAATTCTGTCAAATTATCTACTTCTTTTATTATAACATCAACCGCAGGTTCCAGTATAGTCTGCATCGATTCGGGACTGGATTTATACTTTTTAAGTATTCTCTGGGCAGAAAGTTTTATAGGCGTAAGAGGGTTTTTAATCTCATGAGCCATTCGCTGGGCAATCTCCTGCCATGCTGTAACTTTTTCAGTATGTGCCAGATTATTCCTCGATAATTCCAGTTCAGAAACCATATAATTAAATGAATTTACAAGATTGGATAGATCATCTTTTGAGTGCGTAAGGATTCTATAGGTATAGTCACCTTTTATTACTCTGTGAATAGCCTCCTCCAGATGGGCAATAGGCTGAATTATCTCTTCACTCAAAAGAAAACTGGTTAAAATGGAGAGAAGAATTATAGGAAGTGAAAAGTAGGTATAAAAAAGGATGAGTGCAATTAAAAAGTTATCTTCAAGTTCTCTGTTTTTTATAAATCTCTGAATTGCATTTGTCATATTTCCGGCATTAAAATCGAAATTTTCAGGAAGAAGAACTGTGAGTACTGCTGAAAATCGGGGATTAGTATGAAAAAAATCCTTTCTGGTTCCAATAACAGTTCTGGTACCATCCCTGAATCTACTTACTTTTCCATTTTCAAGTTCCTTGAAATCTATGTTCAGACCTTTATCGCCCGTACTTTTGGAACAAATTCTGTTTCCCTGGTTATCGAATATTATTAGACTGTTGACTCCCGGGAAGGCTCCCTTTATGGTGTTCCATACTCTGTCAGCAGGAGCATTAGGATTCTGAACAATATTTTCAAATACAAGACTGTCTCTGAAAATAGCAAGGTTTTCCATTGTGGATCTGTTATATTCAATTGCAATGTCCAGACCTCCTTTAAGAGCATCTTCAACTCCCGAGGAATACCATGATTTTATAACTGTATTGATGAAATTTACTGCCAGAACTCCCTGGGGAAGAGAAGAAAGAATAGTTATAAAAGTAAAGAATATAAGAAGTTTTATCTTAAAGTTTGATCCGTAGCGTTTTTTTTGCTTTTCCCTGATCAGTTTGATAAGCTTATAAACAATTGTTGATATTAGAAAAATGGGAAGAACCAGAGCCAGAGGGATAAAAATCAGGCTTGACAGGGAACCGACAGAAGAAATTTCAAGAATTACTTCATTAGCAAATATAAGAATGAGTACTATTAAAAGAATATATATCGAAACTATACTGATGAGGCCGGCATAAGCAGATTTACTGTTCAGATAGCTGCTCATATTTATGTTCTAATCTTCTTCAAATCTGTTTTCAAACAGTTTTGCAATTGCACTTACTGCATCCTCTTCATCTTCACCTTCAGCACTAATCTGAAGAATGGATTTATAATTAGCTCCCAGGGTTATTATCCCCATAATTGATTTGGCATTTATTTTCATGTCATCAAGTTCAATAAAGATTTCAGATTCGAATTCACTTGCAGTTCTGACTATGAGTGCAGCAGGTCTTGCATGAATTCCTGCTCTGTTTTTAATTGTAACCGTTTCCTGTTTCATGTATCACATTAGAAAATATCATTTTTATTAGAGTATAGGCTTCGTGCATTCTTGCTTTCCAGCCACTTTAATACATTATCATCAAATTCCTGGGCAGAGTGATATCCCAGCTTCTTTAATCTTTCGTTCATGGCGGCAACCTCAATTAATATTGGAATATTCCTTCCTGCTTTAACGGGCAATTTTATTAATGGAATCTGAACATCCAGTATTTCTTTGGTAATATCTCCTGTCCCTAGTCTGTCATAATTTGCATCTGAATTCCAGATTTCGAGTTCTATGAGTAACTGAACCTGTTTCTTATCCCGTATGGAACCCACACCAAACAGATTGCTAACATTAATTATTCCCAGTCCCCGAATTTCCATATGATGACCAAGCATCTCATTTCGGCCTGAGCCCATAAGGAAACTACCGTTTACACTTTTTAGTACTACAGAATCATCGGCTATTAGTCTATGCCCTCTTTCTATGAGCTCCAGAGCTGTTTCACTCTTTCCTACGCCGCTTCCTCCCGTAATAAGAACACCAATACCAAAAACTTCAACAAGAACAGCATGTATAACCTTTTTAGGTGCAAAAATATCATTTAAGGCCCTCATAAGCCGGATAGTAAATTCAGAAGATGTCAGATCAGTCTGAAGAACTGCACATCCTGCATTCTCTGCTATCTGGAGTAATTTTTTACTCGGAGTAACTGACTGACTGAATATACAGCAGGAGAGCTGGTAGGAAAACATCTTTTCCACAGCACTCATGGTGTCATTTGCCTCAAGCATATTCAGATATGCTATTTCTCCTCTTCCGAAAAGCTGAATTCGATGGTAGGCAAATTCATTAAAAAAGCCGCTGAGAGTTAATCCAGGGCGGTTTATTTCAGGATCTGTAATAATTCTCTGGAGTCCCTTTCTTCCGGCAACACATTTGAGGTTTAGAGAATTATGATCCTTTAAATCAAGATCTATCAGATCCAGAACAGTAAAATTTTTCATCATATCCCCCAAACTATACCACAAAATCAAATAAAACAAAAAGGGCTTCCATTCAATTGCTGAAGGAAGCCCTGATGATTGATAGTATAAAAAACTAATTATGGGACGTAACTTTTTCTTTCTCTTTACGCACCTTCAGTTCGAGCTTGTGGATGAAATTTTCTATACCCTCATATAGTTCAATTGCCTCCAGCCCCAGGTGTGAGGACTGACCCCATCTGAAGTGGATATTCCCATCTACCTTATACCCGTGTTTCTCTCTGGTGATAGTCATCAGAAGATCTATTATGTGATCCTTTGCAAAGCTAATATGCTCGAGCTTTTTGTCTATGAATTCCCGTGTTGCATCGCTGATACTGTAATGTATGCCCTTAATCTCTACGTTCATAAAACCCTCCGAAGCAAGATATACTTAAATGATATTTAATTGTACCACGAAAATCAAGTTTTAAATTAAAAAGCTTTAAATGCCTTTTGGGAAATGATGGTTTTATCTTTCATATGATGAATCAATTAAGAGTTCAGACCGGTATTTTGCTACAGTTCTTCTGGCAATATTTATTCCCTGATTTTTAAGAAGATCAGAAATTTTCTGATCTGAAAGTCTTTTAGAAGAGTTGTCATCTTCGAGTATTTCTCTGATTATCTCTTTAACACCCTCTTTCGAAAATCGTGATCCTGAAGATCCTGGGCCGGAAATTGAATTTGTGAAGAAATATTTTATCGGGTATATCCCCCAGTCTGTCTGCATATATTTTGCATTGGAAATTCTTGAAACTGTTGTTTCATGTACATTTACCTCTTTTGCAACATCCTTCAGAGTGAGAGGAGAAAGATATCTGGGACCCTTCATAAAAAAATTTCTCTGAAATTCAACAATAACTGCTGCAATTTTAACCAGTGTTTTATTTCTCATTTCAATACTGTTTATAAACCATCTGGCGTCCCTCAGACTGCTGCTGATATATTGACGTGTTTCCTTTTCCTTCTTATCTTCCAAAGTTTCTTCAAAAAATGGTGAAATCCCGAGAACAGGGATCTCGTCATCATTTAAAACCAGTATAAATTCTCCATTTTTAATGGTGACCATAATATCAGGAATTACGTATATAGGTTGATTTATGGAATAGAGTCTGCCTGGGTAGGGGTTCAGTGACTGAATAAAACCGATTATAGACTCTATCTCAGATTCCTGTTTATCGATTTTTTTTGAAAGTTCTTTAATATTTTTCTTTTTTATCAAAGGAAGATAATTTTGAATAACTTCCGTAGTTCCTGATGGTGCAATTTGTGATAATTCTGCCTGGAGTATCAGGGATTCCTTATAATCGGCAACACAGATTCCTGCCGGATCAAAGGTGTGGATAATATCCATTACTTCAGGAAGGAGGGGTTTCTGATTTTCATTCAGAAGCAGCTGAGGTTCCTCAAGGAAAAAACCGTTACTATCCAGATTGTGTATCATGAGTTCACCAATTTTAAATTGTGTCTTACTAATCGGCAGAACCCTAAGTTGAGTCATCAGATGTTCCTGCAGTGATTCCGGACGGGTAAGGACACCTTCCATGAACTTTTGTTTTCTGTCCGAGGCTTCCTTGCCAGCCTGACTCGAATATCCGGGATCTGAGCTGTTACCGAATAAATTATCAAAGTTTTCACTCCCCCCAGTTGTATAATCCTCCAGAGAGAGGGTAGATTTATCTTCTATCAATTCAAGAGCGGGATTGTTTTCCAGTTCTTCATGTATTCGGAATTTTAATTCCTGCAGGGGGAGTGCCATCATCTGTATGGATTGAAACATCTGAGGTGTCATTTTGAGACGCTGTTCCTGGATAAGAACAGGTTTTTGGTACTGCTGCATCAAAAATTACCCTTCATCAACTCTTCCCCTACATCCTGAAATCTTTTCCC
Source organism: Spirochaetota bacterium (assembly GCA_024280415.1). Classification (GTDB taxonomy): domain Bacteria; phylum Spirochaetota; class Spirochaetia; order B11-G9; family B11-G9; genus JAJRQE01. The sequence continues at coordinate 20,851 of JAJRQE010000181.1, forward strand.
AGGTAGATCTCTCTTGCCAGGGGATTTGCCAATAGTTCCTTTCTGGAACCCTGGGCAAGAATTTTACCCAGATTGATAATATACGATCTGCTTGTTATTTCAAGAGTATCCCGGACATTATGATCTGTAATAAGAACCCCTATTCCCTTTTTGGATAGCTTCCCAATAATTTCCTTTATTTCATTTACAGCAATGGGGTCTATTCCGGCAAAGGGTTCATCCAGGAGGAGGAAGTTTGGTTCAATGCTGAGGGATCTGGCTATTTCAGTCCGTCTTCGTTCACCTCCGGAGAGGGTATATGCTTTCTGCTTTCTTATGCGGGTAATCCCGAATTCATCGAGGAGTCTCTCCAGTGTATGTTTCTTTTCTTTATGGGATAATTCTTTTCTGGTTTCCAGGATTGCCCATAGATTATCCTCTACTGACAGTTTTCTGAATATAGAAGCTTCCTGGGGCAGGTACGATATACCTTCTTTTGCCCTTATATACATAGGCTGATGTGTTATATCGAGACTGTTAAGAAATATTTCCCCTCCGGAAACCTTAATAAATCCAACTATCATATAAAAAATAGTTGTTTTTCCTGCACCGTTGGGACCCAGAAGACCTACAACTTCTCCCGCCTTCATTGAGAAAGAGACCCCGTTAACAGCATATTTTTTCTTAAACTGTTTTGAAAGTGATTTAACACTTAAAATATTATCACTCATCTTTAGTTGCTTCTTTATTTTCCTCACTATGAATAGTTCCGGAGACCTCTCCGGTCAGGCTTATCTCATCAGTATCAATGTTAATAGTTATTCTTGTTGCATAGTACTCATCATTCTTCCAATAAACAACAGGCATTCCCGAAAGAATAAGGATCTCATTATCTCTGTCATACCTGGCATACTCTGACCTGCAGACCATTGAATCAGTTTCTCCGGCCTTTAATATCCGTACTCCGATCTGAACTATTGTAATATTATCCT
>JAJRQE010000006.1 GCA_024280415.1 Spirochaetota bacterium
TGCTCTGGAAATTACCAGAGAGGTTTCAAAAAAGTATGGTCTGGATGTTCCTGTGGATAAAAAGATAAAGGATCTTCCTATTGGAGTTCGACAAAGAGTTGAAATTCTAAAAGCCCTTTTTAGAAATGCTGAACTCTTAATCCTGGATGAACCTACGGCAGTTTTGACTCCTCAGGAGACGGAGGTTTTGTTTAAAACTCTTTTTAAACTCAAAGAGAGGGGTAAAACTATTCTCTTTATCTCCCATAAACTGAGTGAAGTTAAGCAGCTGGCGGATACGGTAACTGTCATGAGGGATACCAGGGTCATAACTACTAAGAGTGCTTCTGAACTTACTGAAGAGAAAATTGCACATTTAATGGTTGGACGAGATATAAATTCTGCCCGGATTCCTGATCCGGAAAAACCTGGAAAGGTCAGGATGTCAGTCAGGGGTCTGGAATATATCGATGAAGAGAATATTCAGATTCTTAAAGATGTTAATTTTGATGTCAGAGCAGGAGAGATCCTGGGAATAGCCGGGGTTGAAGGAAACGGGCAGTCAGAGCTGATAAGTATATTAACAGGTTTATTAAAGCCTACAGAAGGCTCTGTTTCAGTTGATGGTACAGAAGTAATTGGATTAAACCCCAGACAGATTCGTGAACTTAAAGTCTCTCATATCCCTGAAGACCGTATGGAGAACGGAGTTGCGGATGTAGCTCCATTGGAGGAGAATTTTATCTCAGACAGATACTATAAACCTGTATTCTCCAATAGAGGAAGAATTAACTGGAAATATATAAAGGAATACAGTAAGGATCTGATTGAAAGGTTCAATATTCTTACCCAGTCCTCAAGGACTCCTGCCGGAGCACTCAGCGGTGGGAATATTCAAAAGGTAGTTGTTGCAAGGGAGCTGTCTTCCGATCCTGAGTTAATAATTGCGGCTCAACCTACAAGAGGTGTTGATATTGGTTCCGAAGAGCTTATACATGACCTTCTTAAGGATGCCCGGGATGCCGGTAAAGCAATTTTTCTTATATCTGCTGATCTGGATGAGATTTTGAAACTTTCTACCAGAATTATAGTTATTTACGACGGACAAATTACAAATCACTTTACAGATGTATCAAATATATCCGGAGTGGATCTTGGTCCTTACATGCTGGGCGTAAAGAGAGAGGAGGGCTCGAGTGGAAAAATTCATTCTTAAATACTTTACCCTGATCAGAACTTTAATTGCGATTCTGGTTGGTATAATAATAAGTGTTGTATTAATCTATATTATCAGCGATATGCCGGCTTATTCTGTACGGCAGTTTCTTCTGGGACCGCTTCTCTCCAGGGGCAGGTTTGCCAATGTAATCGAAAATGCTTCTCCTATGATATTCTGCGGTGTGGCCATTGCAATTGCATTTCAGGCCAAGCAGTTCAATATTGGAGCAGAGGGTGCCCTTTTTTTAAGTGCTGCAGTTGGAACAGCTTTTGCGGTATCCACAGGGATGCCCACAGTGCTTCATATAATCCTTGTCTTACTCGTAGCAGGAGCAACCGGGGCAATTTGGGGTTTTATTCCTGGAATTTTAAAGGCAAAGTGGGGTGCCAGTGAACTTGTTGCCTCTCTCATGATGAATTACATAGCTTATTTCGGGGGGTTGTATATAATAAATTCCCATTTTCGGGATAAGGACGCAGGATTTCTCGTTTCCTTACGACTCCCTGAAACAGCATGGCTTCCGCAGTTTATGCCGGGAACCCGTCTCCATTTAGGGATTTTCCTTGCTTTTATTTTTGCCTTTCTGGGATACTACTTCCTCTACCATACCACTTCGGGGTATGAGATAAGAACTACAGGTAATAATCAGAAATTTGCCAGGTTTTCAGGGATCAATGTCGTTAAGGTTGTAATACTTGCCCAGGTGTTAAGCGGAATGATTGCTGGAATAGGCGGCATGACTGAGATTATGGGTATCCATAGAAGGTTCAACTGGCAGATGAGTCCTGGGTATGGATGGGATGGTGTAATTGTGGCAATAATTGGGAGGAATCACCCAATATTAATAATATTTGCTGCATTTTTTCTCTCCTATCTCAGGGTAGGAGGGCAGATTCTGAATCTAATGGCAGATGTTCCCTCCGAGCTGGTTCTTGTAATACAGTCAGTTATCATTATTTTAATTACTGCAGAAGCATTTCTCTCGACATGGAAGAATAAAATAACCATAAAAGAGGCAGAAAGAGTGGAGGTTGCTAATGAATCCGTTGCTCAGTAGTATTTTTTCGACAGGTTTTGCATTTGCAATACTAAGGGTTATGACACCTCTTCTATTTCCTGCACTGGGAGTTGCTGTATCGGAACTGGCCGGATCCGTTAATATTGCTCTGGAAGGTATAATGCTTATTTCCGCATTTTTTGGTGTTATTGTAAGTGCGTTTACCGGAAGTCTTTTTCTTGCCTTGATTGCAGGCCTTGCTGCTGGTATTCTAATGGGGGCTTTACTGGCTTATTTTCACTTAAAAATGAAGGCCGACATAATCCTGGGAGCAATTGCCCTGAATATGTTTGCTGCAGGAATGACAATTTTCCTTCTCTTCCTTTTTACAGGAGACAAGGGAAGTACGAGTTCGCTTCAGAGTCTTGTATTTCCTGAAATTGATATTCCTCTGTTGAAGTCAATTCCTGTTATAGGAGAGATCTTTAGCGGGCATAATGTTTTAACCTATGTCTCTCTGCTTGCTGTTCCATTTTTTTATGTACTTATGTTTAAAACTCCCCTGGGGCTAAGGATCAGGGCAGTTGGTCAGAATCCTCATGCTGCCGAGTCTGTAGGAATTAATGTAGATAGAATAAAACTCTATGCACTCATGCTCTCCGGAATGTTTGGAGCCTTTGGCGGCCTGTACCTTTCTATGGGATATGTTTCCTGGTTTTCGAGGGATATGACGGCAGGGAGAGGGTTTATTGCAATTGCAGCAGCTACTCTTGGTGGTAATATGCCTGTTGGAATTCTCCTTTCATCACTTCTTTTTGGATTTGTAAACTCAATTGCCATATATATTGCTTCCCTTAATGTTCCTTCCGAACTCATTCAGATGATCCCCTATCTTGTTACACTAATAGCCCTTGCAGTATTTGCAATAAGGGCTCAGCGAAAAAGAGATAAGGTTGGGGAGGTTCTGGAACATTTTGATCCTGAAGCAGTTAAGGCAGTAGTTAAGGATGTAATTGAGACCGAGGGTGATATATGATTCCAATTATAATTGACTGCGACCCCGGACATGATGATATGATGGCTATAATGCTTGCTGCAGCTTCTGATGAAATTGACCTTTTAGGGGTTACAACTGTGGCAGGTAATCAGACGGGTGATAAAACCTTTGAGAATGCACTTCGTGTTCTTACACTCATTAACGAAGAAATTCCGGTTGCCAGGGGCGCGGATAAACCTCTTTTAAGGGAGCTGGTTACAGCTCCCGAGTTCCATGGTCAGAGTGGTCTTGATGGTGCTGAACTTCCTGAACCAGGGATAAAATCACTGGATATTGATGCAGTAGATTTTATAATTAATATGCTCGAAGAGAGCCTGGAGAAGATTGTACTTGTCCCTACAGCACCTTTAACTAATATTGCAATGGTACTTTTAAAAAAACCGGAAATAAAACAAAAAATTGAAAGAATAGTTTTAATGGGCGGTGGTATGCATGATTCCAATGTAACTCCGGCTGCTGAGTTTAATATCTATGTTGACCCCGAGGCAGCAAAAATTGTATTTGACTCCGGTGTCCCTGTAACAATGGTGGGTTTGGATGTAACAAATAAAGCACTTATGTCATTTGAAGAGATAGATGGTATTATTGCAGATAAAGGTGTTATTTCATCAAAAGTCGGCCCGCTCTTAAAGTTTTTTGCCAATGCAAATAAAAAGATTTTCGGACTCAATGGAGCTCCCATTCATGATGCTTTAGCCGTAGCTGCTGTTATTGATCCTACTGTAGTGGGTACTAAATTTCTGAATGTTGTAGTGGATACCTCCAGCGAGTTATCCAGGGGTGCAACTCTGGTGGATATTTATGGTGCAACAGAAAGAAAACCTAATGTGGATGTTGCCCTTAAGGTGGATACACCTAAATTTGTTGGATTTATGCTGGATTCAATCAAGAAACTGGATAGAAAATTCGCATGACAATAAAAAATATTTCGATACTTTCTTTTAAAGATCAGTCTGTTCAAAAAAATATGGATGTGACAATTCGGGAAGGTCGAATAAGCAAAATCTCTGAAGGGGGAGTAGTTTCTGCTCCAGTTTCAGGGAACCTGAATGAAATAATAATTGATGGAACGGGTAAATATATTATTCCCGGTCTTATAAATGCCCATGCTCATACGGCAATGACTCTTTTAAGGGGTGTTGCAGAAGATGTTAGTGTGGATGACTGGTTTAATAAACATGTGTGGATATATGAGCAGAGTCTTACACCTGATGATGTCTATACAGGAACACTTCTTGGAGCAGCAGAGATGCTCCTTTCCGGAGTGACTGCTGTTGCAGACCATTACTTTGCCATGGACAGAGCCTTTGAAGCTTATGAAAAATCGGGTATGAGGGCAAATCTGGCCTGGGCTGTTTTTGGTACTGGTTCGGAAGCTGATAAACAGTTTGGAACAGCCATGAATTTTACCAAAATGTACAGGAGTAAAAGCTCCAGGATTTCAATATCTTTGGGGCCGCATTCACCCTATATTTGTCCTGAAGAATTTCTTGTTAAAGTTGCAGGGGTTTCCGGGGAGCTGAATATTCCAATGCATATCCATGTTTCGGAAACAGAGGATCAGGTTGTGCAGTCTTTAAAGAAAACAGGCTTAACTCCTGTTCAGGTTCTGGATAAAACAGGAATTCTTAAAGAAGGTACAATCCTTGCACATGCATACTGGGCTACGGACAAGGATCTTGAATTAATAAAAAAAAGGAGAGCGGGAATAGCTCACTGTGCAAAGACCTATATGAAGTTTGGAGATGTGAACGATCTTCTCCCGAGAGCTGTTAAGGCAGGTGTAAAAATTGCATTTGGAAGTGACGGACTTGCTTCCAATAATACTGTAAATATTTTTGAGACAGCCAGGGATGCGGCTTTATTAGCAAAATGTTCCACAAGCAGCCCTGAGACTGGAAAGATAAATGAGATTCTTCCTGTTCTTAATGGAGGGAATGTAATTGGTCTTAAAAACTATGGAGAGATTAAAGAGGGAGTCCTCGCAGATCTTGTAATTATCGATCCTTCAACACCTAATATGATGCCGGGATATAATATTTTTGCAGATATTCTCTATTCCTTGAATAACAGAAATGTTGATACAGTAATTGTGGATGGTAAGGTTGTTGTTGAAAACGGGAAGCTGCTGACTATTGATGTTGCAGAACTTCGTGAAAAAGCTCTGGAAACATCAAAGCGTATGGTTGCAACAGTTTCAGACCGGCCTTTACAGAGCTACTGAGTTAAACTCTCTTAACCCTGAATCCGGTACACTCCGGCAGTATTACTGTATTATTATCCTTTAGATAATAATGCAGTTCATCTCCAAAGAAGGCTCAGACATTATTCAGTCTCCATTGCTTACTGAGCCTGTCGAATGCTTACTGAGCCTGTCGAATGCTTACTGAGCCTGTCGAATGCTTACTGAGCCTGTCGAA
>JAJRQE010000182.1 GCA_024280415.1 Spirochaetota bacterium
ATATCTGTTGTAACAGGTGGAGCTCAGGGGTTCGGAGAGGGTCTTGTAAGACAGCTTACTGATGCCGGATCTATTGTATATATTGCAGATATGAATTTTAAGGGAGCAAAAAATCTTGCTAAGGATATTAATAGTAAACTTGGAAGAACTACTGCCTTTGCTGTAGAGGTTAATGTTACAGATGAAGACTCCGTTGCAAAAATGGTGGAAACCATAGTTCTTACATCAGGCGGAATTGATGTTTTTATAAGTAATGCAGGAGTGTTAAAAGCAGGCAGTGTTAAAGAGATGAGTCTTGCAGACTTTAACTTTGTAACCAGTGTCGACTATACAGGTTTTTTTATATGCACAAAGTTTGTATCTCCCGTAATGGCTCTTCAGAACAGTGTATCCGGGGATTATTTTTCCGACATAATCCAGATTAATTCTAAATCAGGCTTGTCAGGTTCGAATAAAAATGGAGCCTATGCAGGTGCCAAATTCGGAGGAATTGGTCTTACTCAAAGTTTTGCACTTGAACTTGTTATAGATAATATTAAAGTTAATTCAATTTGTCCCGGAAACTTCCTGGATGGTCCTTTGTGGTCAGATCCGGACAGGGGGCTTTTTGTCCAGTATTTAAATGCAGGTAAGGTTCCTGGAGCTAAAACTCTGGAAGATGTAAGAAAACATTACGAAAATATGGTTCCTATGAGAAGGGGCTGTACAAGCCAGGATGTAATGAAAGCGGTCTACTATATAGTTGACCAGAAGTATGAAACCGGACAGGCTATTCCTGTAACCGGTGGCCAGATAATGTTAAGTTAGTCCTTCGGCAAGCTCAGGAACCGAGGGGCTTGTGCTGTTGGTTGTGTATAGGCACAAGTGACAGGCCTATGTGCCTGTCCAAAGGAGAAACAGAATGAAAACAAAAGCAGTACGATTATATGGTAAAGAAGATTTAAGACTGGAGGAGTTTGAACTTCCGGCAATTAAAGATGATGAAATTCTGGCAAAAATTGTGTCAGACTCAATATGTATGTCATCCTACAAAGCTCAGCACCAGGGGTCGGATCACAAGCGTGTTCCGGATGATGTTGCAGATAATCCAATTATTATTGGACACGAATTCTGCGGAGAAATACTGGAAGTTGGTAGTAAGTGGAAGGATCAGTTTAAGGTGGGGCAGCAGTACTCAATTCAGCCTGCCTTAAACTATAAAGGAAGTCTGGATGCTCCAGGGTATTCTTATAAGTATATAGGCGGAGATGCTACCCATATTATTATCCCGACCGAAGTAATGGAAATGGGCTGTCTTTTGCCCTTCAAAAGTGATGCATACTATATGGGGTCACTGGCAGAACCAATGTCCTGTATAGCAGGAGCAATGCATGCTAATTATCACATAAAACAGGGAACATATATTCACGATATGGGAATTAAAGAGGGCGGCCAAATGGCACTTCTGGCAGGTGTCGGTCCCATGGGTCTTGGTTTTATCGACTATACCCTTAACTGCGACCGGAGGCCTTCAAAACTGGTTGTTACAGATATAGATGATGAAAGGTTAAAAAGGGCTGCTTCCATTTACACAGTGGAGAAGGCTGCGAAAAATGGTGTGGAACTTGTTTATATAAACACAAAAGATATAGATGACCCTATAGAAAAGCTTATCTCTTTAACCGATAATAGCGGAGGCTATGATGATGTCTTTGTTATGGCTCCGGTTAAGCCTGTGGTGGAGCAGGGGGATAAAATTCTTGGAAAAGACGGGTGTCTTAACTTTTTTGCGGGTCCTTCAAATACAGAATTTAATGCTAATTTAAATTTTTACGATGTGCATTACGCAGCTCATCACCTTGTTGGAACAAGTGGTGGTAATACAGACGATATGAAAGAGGTTCTTGGTATGATGGCAGATGGGAAAATTGATCCTGTTGCTCTTATTACTCATATCGGTGGTCTTGATTCTGTAGTTGAAACAATAAAAAATCTGCCAAATATTCCTGGTGGTAAAAAACTTATATATACACAGATAGATCTGCCGTTGACAGCTTTGGATGAGTTTAAAGAGAGGGGAAAAACAAATCCTCTTTTTGCTGATCTTGCAGATATAATAGAAAAAACAAATAATCTGTGGTCACCGGAAGCGGAGAAATATCTTCTGAAAAATGCCGGTCACTTCGGCTACGCTCAGTGACCGCAGGGAACAGTACTCTCTTAGTTACCGGGTAGAACAGTACTCTCTTAGTTACCGGGTAGAACAGTACTCTCTTAGTTACCGGGTAGAACAGTACTCTCTTAGTTACCGGGTAGAACAGTACTCTCTTAGTTACCGGGTAGAACAGACTCTCAGTAACCGGTCATCTGTGCAAGAAGCTGTTCGAATACTTTCATTGCAGACTTTATAGGTTCTGGACTGCTCATATCTACTCCTGCAAGTTTTAAAGAATCCAGGGGGTATCTTGATCCCCCTGATTTAAGAAAACTCAGGTAGTCAGTCCGTTCCTCTGTTCCCCCTTTGAGAACACGTTCTGAAAGAGCAATGGCTGCGGAAAGTCCTGTTGCATATTTATACACATAGTAGGATCTGTAGAAATGGGGGATACGAAGTCCCTCCAGATCACTGACCTCTTCCAGTTCCATCTCCTCTCCAAAGTAGAGTTCAAGGAGGGATCTGTACTTTTCCCGTATGGATTTAACTGTAATTGGAGTTCCTTCTTCAACCATTCTGTGTGCTTCGTGTTCAAACTCCGCAAACATTGTCTGCCTGAATATTGTTGCAATAATATCATCCAGCCGCTTTCCTATTATGTAATCACGCATATCATCAGATTCAGCATTATTTAAAAGATATTCTGCAAGAAGCTGTTCATTAAAAGTTGAAGCTACTTCAGCTTCGAATATTGTATAGTTGTAATTCTGGAAATTATTATTTCTGACACTATACCAGCTGTGCATAGAATGCCCCCCTTCGTGAGCCAGGGTAAACATATCCCGCAGAACAGATTCCTTATAGTTCATAAGTATGTAGGGATCACCAGTGTAGGCTCCTGAAGAAAATGCTCCTGAGCGCTTTCCCTTATTTTCATATCTGTCAACCCAGGATCCTGAGAGACCCTGTTTAAGAGTTCTGCAATAATTATCGCCCAGGGGAGACACAGCTTTTATAATAACTTCAACAGCTTCCTCGTAAGTATAGTTTGTTGTTATAGAATTCTGTAATGGAACATATACATCCCAGGGTTTTAGATTTTCCAGACCCAGTCTTTTTTTTCTATAGGCATAGTATTTATGAAGCAGAGGAAGATTCTCGTGAATTACGTTAATAAGATTATCATATACAGATTCAGGAACATTATCCGGAAAAAGTTTTTTTTCTCTTGTTGAGGAATAATCCCGTACTTTTGCCTGATAGACATCCTGCTGTACACTCCCACCATAGAGCGCTGTGAGAGTGTTTTCATGAGTTTTGAAATTTGAGTAAAACTGAGTATAGGTATTTTCTCTGACTTTACGGTCATTGCTGAGAAGAAGCATTGCAAAGGTAGATTGACTTAAAGGCACCATACCTTTGTCGGTATCAATTGAACCAAAATCAAAATCTACATCTGTCAGTGCCGAAAATACCTTTCCGGGAGTTTGATTAGACTCAGTCTGCATTGCTAGTAGCTTTTCTTCTTTTTCTGAGAGAATATAGGGTTTGAATCTAATAATTTTTTTTAAAAGTATCCTGTATTCTGAAAGAATCCCGGTAGTAAAAAAACTTTCCATTACATCTTCGGGAATCGATTGTATTTCAGGATTTAAAAAGCTTACCTCAGATCCCAGTAAAGAAGTTACTCTCATGTACCGCGAAAGTCTGTCCTGTCCTTCGCTGTCTCCGATATCCTCGGTATTTCTTAAAAAAGCGTAATTCCCGAGTCGCTCATCCAGAATCTCAAGTTCTGTAAGAAGATCCAGACACATTTTCAGTTTGTCGGCAGATATGTGGAGTGTTCCTCTATATTTGTCCAGTTCGGGGATTTTTTTTTCCAACTGTAAAAGGGAAGTTTCCCACTCTGTTGTATTGTTAAAAAGTGCACTAAGATCCCATTTATCATTTTCTAAAACCTCATCTCTGCAAGGTATTGTGTTTTTAAATTTCATTGCGGAACTCCTATCTGATTAAAGAATCAACCCCTGGATGGGGGGTATGTCGTAATATTAGCTTGCAGAAATACTAATTAGTTTTCCTATTTTTATTCCTGCTTTTCCTCTGTGAGAAATTATATTTTTCTCTGATTCCGGTAATTCTGCTACAGTTTTACCATATTGCGGAAGATAAAAAATCGGATCATATCCAAAGCCGTTGATACCTGTTGACTCTCTGACAATCTGACCCTTTACCGATTCCTGCACGGTAAAGAATCGATTATCTTCAAGGATGAGAGTCATACAGCAAATAAATTCGGCCCTTAGATCATCTATCCCCTTAAGTTTGTTCAGAAGATAGAGATTACGTTCATGGGCTTCCAGGATAACACCATTACTGGAACCGTATCGTGCCGAATAAATGCCAGGGGCACCGCCAAGCGCTTTTACACTCAGTCCTGAATCATCTGCAAGGACGGGTCTTTTTACCTGATTGTAGAGTGCAAAGGCTTTCCCCATGGAATTTTCAAGATAGCTGTTTCCTTTCTCCTCAAAATCAAAATTGATTCCAATATCTTCCGGTAATAGCAGTTTGTGGTCGGGTAATATCTCTTTCAGCTCAAATAGTTTATGTCTGTTTCCAGATGCCAGTATTATTTCCATTTCTCTAGAATAAACAAATGTTACTGTTCAGTCTACTTAAAAAAACAAATTACCGAAACTCAACTCAGGCAGATCTCTGTTCAGCAGATTCAAATTTCTTAAAGGAATTTTTAATGTAGTATATACCTGAATCAACAGTACCTTTAGGCAGATTAAGAACTTCAGCTATTTCTCTGTGCGTAGGATGAATCATTGCATGAGCTATTATTTTATTGAACCTTTTAATTGAGTATCTAAGTTTTGTAATTTTTTTGTATATTTCATCTTTTTCTATCTCATTTTCAGCAAAAACCACTTTTTCCTGTAATATATGAAGCTCCAGAAAATAACTGTTTCTTCTGTTCTGTATTGATTTTACCCTTTTAACCCTTTCTTCAACCTTTTTCTTTAATTTTAACGAACAATCCTCAACCCATTTTTTATTTAACCCTATCATCTCAATGATTCCATCCTGAATCCGCTTATCCAGGTAATCGCATTCAATAAGATATACAAAAAATAGTCTGCTTTTGTAGGCATCCGGAATAATCTGATTTGATTTTTCAATATTCAGTACTTTTTTTGCTGTATCTGTAATATTAAGATCCGGTAGAAAATTATCTTTTTCGGAATTTTCTTCTGAAACCAGGTAGAAAGGTTTTTTGTGTACCGCTATAAACATTCCTGTATATCTGCTCTCCCGGGTTCGAAAAGTTTTTATATTCCATCGGAGAGTTGAATTCAGATATAGTTCAAAGGGTTTCCCGCAGAATTCAAATCTATCGATGAGACCCGGTAATTTTTTATAAAAACTGCAGAAAAACTTACTTCTGTCATCATCGTTCATACAGTATTTATCTTTAAGAAGTGAGTATACAAGAATACCAATTTTCCGGGTAAGTTCATCACGTTCCTTACCTCTTTTCCTTTCGCAGAGTACTTCTTCTGTAAGGTTTTTTCTATTCACTTTAATCCCCAATAATACTTATTAAAATTAGATATAGAAATTAATAGCAAGTAATATGCCAACTTTACCAGGCTTGTATTCGAGATGGGACTATCTGTTTACATTCATTTACAAACCAGTCTATAGACCTTCCAGATTACAGGATTCTGTGGTTTAAATATTGGACTACAGAATGGTGTTGAATATTGTAATGAGGGTTTCTGTAATTTCTACAGTAGAACCATTCCATGTAAATCCTGCGGCTTTTTTATGCCCACCGCCACCGAAATTTTTTGCAATAGATCCTACATCTGCATAGTATTTCGAGCGAAGTCCGACGGAGATCTCATTTTTATCTTCATATCTTATCAAAGCGATTGCCTCTACACCTGATATTCCCAGTAGCTGCTGGTACAGGGAGTCTGAATCCCGGTTTTCCTTACCAAAGTCATCAATATCTTCTTTTGTCTCATAAGTGATCAGCAATTTCCCTTCCAGTTCACTTTTTATCCTTGTAAGTATTCTTCCAGTCAGAAGACGGGATTTAAGTGTTCTGCCTCCATACATCTCCGAGAAAGCATCTTTAGGGGAAGCCCCTGCAGCAGTTAATTTTGCCACACTGTGGAAAAATTCGTCAGAATAAGCTTCAAGATGTCTGAAAAAACCGGTATCTGTTGCTATTCCGAAGAGAAGAAGCTCTGCTTCCTCCTTTGTCGGCTTTTCGTTAAAGGATTCAATTATCCTGTGTATTAAAAATGTGACAGAAGGTGCTTTAGGCCTTATATATTTAATTGATCCGAAAGATGCGCCCGAATCATGATGGTCTATCACAGCAACATCCAGTCCCTTAATTTCTTCTGCCAGGTATCCTATTCTATCAATAGTTGAGCAGTCTACAACAATTACCAGGGGATTTTCCTTTTTTATATTTTCGGGGAGGTGAGGGATAAAATATTTTTTTTGACTCTCGATTTCGGGTCTGTCAAAAGGCCCTGGTGAAAGAAGTGATACTTTCTTACCCATTCGTGTTAAAAAGCTCCCAAGAGCTTTCTGTGAGCTTAGACAATCTCCGTCGGGATTTTGATGTCCTATTATTAAGAAAAAATTCCGTTTTTCAAGTACTTCATGTATTTCATCAGGAACATCAAAATCCCCCATAATCTCTCCTTTAGATAACAAAAAGCCATCTGAAGTAACAGACAGCTTTTATATTCGGTTCTAATTATAAAATTTTGGAATGAGACTGTTTTAGAGTTTCAGATCCAGAGTTTCAACATTAAATTTATCAGTCAGATCCAGATTTGGATCTATATCACCCCATGATTCGTGGTTTAAGTCACTTTGGAGATAAAGACGCACATGACTGAACTCTCCATCCTTCCAGAACACGGAAAAATATGGATAGGTGGAATCATTTCCGGCTACAAGTTCTGCTTTTGGGATCTCTCCGCTTGCCGCAGCAACTGTAAACCATGTTTTCGGCAGATAAAGTGCATTAAGTTTGAAGTCACTTTTCATATAGACAACTCTATACCCCAGGCTGGTATCATATATCTTTAATATTGGTACTGTTCTAACATAATATGGAGATGTACCTGCAATCACACCAGTTGTAGCTATGAGTAATAAGACAGAAATTAACAGTATAAGTTTTTTCAAGATATTCCTCCTATTATACTAATAAGAGTATAGGCTCTTAGGGCTATCAAAATCAAGTAAAAAATATAAAAAAGCTATTTATACTGCTAGGTGTAATCAGGAAAAGTATCGGGAAACAGTGTCAGGAGAGCTTCTTTAACTGATGAAGCAAAAATAAAAGTTATTGAACTTTTTACCTCTACCGGAAGTTCTTCGATATCCTTTTTATTTTCTAACGGCAGTAAAACAGTAGTCATCTTATTTCGATATGCCGCAAGTACTTTTTCCTTAACACCTCCTATAGGGAGTACCCTTCCTGTCAGTGTAATTTCACCAGTCATAGCTGTATTAGCTATTATCGGCTGATCCGTCAGAGCAGATAGCATGGCAGATGTAAGGGTAATTCCTGCAGAGGGACCGTCTTTGGGAATGGCTCCCTGGGGAACATGGATATGGATATCCATCTCTTTCTGAAAATCAGCATCAATTCCAAAAGTTTCATGGTATGAACGGATAAAGGATAGTCCTATCTGGGCACTTTCCTTCATTACATCCCCCAGACTCCCAGTTAAAATTAATTTACCGGTTCCCTTTAGAAGTGCAACTTCCACAGGAAGTAGTCTTCCTCCCATCTCTGTCCATGCGAGGCCGTGCACAAGACCTGGACTTGACTGGTTATAAACCAGATCACCGTTAAATTTCTCATGCCCAAGAAAAATATGGAGGTTTTTTGCCGATATTGTTATTTTAAAGTTCTTTTTTATTTCAGGACGATCTTCTATTTTTTCGGGAGAAGAGTAACCTTCGGTAACTGCTTTCCTGGCAACCTTTCTTACTACTGCAGCTATTTCTCTTTCAAGATTTCTAACACCTGACTCCATTGTGTAATTTCGGATTATACTCAGGATAGCAGATTTTCTGAATTTTATATCTGCCCATTCAAGCCCGTTTTCCTTAACCTGCTTGGGAATAATAAAAGAGGAGGCTATTTTTTCTTTTTCCAGATCTGTGTATCCTGGTGTTTCAATGACCTCCATTCTATCCCTGAGGGGGTGTGGTATTGAGTAGGCCGAGTTTGCAGTGGTAATAAACATAACTTTGGAAAGATCATATGGAAGTTCAAGATAGTGATCCACAAAGGTTGAATTCTGTTCCGGATCAAGTACTTCAAGCAGGGCAGAAGAGGGATCACCCTTGTAATCTGATGCCATTTTATCAATTTCATCAAGAAGAAAAACAGGGTTTATTGTTCCGGCTTTTTTCAGGGACTGAAGGATTTTACCGGGAAGAGCTCCCACATAAGTTTTACGGTGTCCGCGTATCTCGGCTTCATCTCTGACCCCGCCCAGGGAGATCCGTATAAACTCCCGGTTGAGAGCTCTTGCAACAGAGCGACCAAGAGAAGTTTTTCCGGTTCCCGGAGGACCCACAAAGCAGAGTATAGGTCCCTTCATCGATTCTTTCAGCTGATGAACTGCAATAAAATCCAGAACCCTCTCTTTTGGTTTTTTCATATCAAAGTGATCTTCGTCCAGAATAGTTTCTGCAAGTTTAATATTGTAATTATCCTCACTCTGATTACTCCATGGAAGATCTGCAATCCATTCAAGATATGTTCGGAGAACCCCGGATTCCGGAGACATAGGCTGAAGCCTTTCCAGTCTTTTTATCTCTTTCTCTGCTTTTTCCCATACTTCGGGAGGAGGGTTTTTGGCTATAATTCTGTTTTTAAGCTCAATTGAACCACTTAGATCATCACCATCATTTCCGAGTTCTTTATTTATCTGCCTTATTTGTTAGTTTAAAAAGTATTCTTTCTGATTCTTCTCCAGTTTTTTCTGAACCTTTGAGTTAATTTTATTTTGAATGGATAAAACTTCATTTTCAGCTTCCAGAATTACAGAGAGAGTTTCCAGTCTTGTTTCAATTG
>JAJRQE010000183.1 GCA_024280415.1 Spirochaetota bacterium
CCAGATTATACTTGCAGACGAACCTACTGCTAATCTTGACTCAAAAACAGGTACTGCCATTATACAATTGATGAAAAAGATAAATGCCGAGTTGTCTACTACTTTTATCTTTTCCACCCACGATTCAACAATAGTGGATATCGCCGATCATATTATCTACCTGCATGATGGTGAAATTACAGATGAGGTACGGAAATAAATAAAGTGGATGTATATAGAAAAAACTATCTTACAGAGTTTACCATTATTGCTACTATCACTTCTGAATTAACGCTTTTTATCAAGAACTAATATTATGTGGTTTATCGATTATAAGTCACCAGTTGACCTCAGATAGTGAATAGAAGAGTAGCAGGGAGATAAAGAGAATGGAAAAAGATAAATGAAAATAGCAATAGCAGGTACAGGGTATGTCGGATTATCAAATGCCGTACTCCTGGCTCAGAATAATGAAGTAATAGCTTTGGATGTTATCCAGGCTAAAGTAGATATGATCAACAATAAAAAATCTCCTATAGTCGATAAAGAGATGGAGGAGTACCTATCTTCCGGGAGCTTGAATTTACTAGCCACAACCGATAGAAATATTGCCTATCTGGATGCGGCCTATATAATAATAGCAACACCTACTGACTACGATGTAGAAAAAAACTACTTTAATACATCTACTGTAGAGAGTGTCATCAAAGATATTATTGAGATTAACCCATCTGCTACTATGATTATAAAATCTACAGTTCCTGTAGGTTTTACTAAAAGTATCAGAGAAAAATATAAAACTGATAATATTATATTTTCTCCCGAATTTTTAAGGGAAGGAAAAGCACTCTACGACAATCTTTATCCTTCCAGAATTATTGTTGGAGAGATAAGTGAACGGGCCAGGATCTTTGCTTCTTTATTATCGGGGGGAGCAATAAAAGAGGATATTGAAACACTATTCATAGACTCCACAGAAGCAGAGGCTGTAAAACTCTTCTCTAATACATACCTTGCCATGAGGGTAGCATATTTTAATGAACTCGATACTTATGCTGAAGTTCATGGATTAAATTCAAAACAGATAATTAAAGGAGTGGGGCTGGATCCCAGAATAGGCTCACACTACAATAACCCGTCTTTTGGTTATGGTGGGTACTGTCTACCTAAGGACACTAAACAGTTAAGAGCAAATTATAATAATGTTCCGGCAAATATTGTACATGCCATTGTCGAGGCTAATACTACAAGAAAAGATCATATTGCCAATATGATCCTTGGAAAAAATCCCTCTGTTGTCGGTATCTACAGGCTTACTATGAAAACAGACTCCGATAATTTCAGGGCATCTGCAATTCAGGGAATTATGAAGAGAGTTAAGGCCAAGGGTATTGAGGTTGTAATATATGAACCTGCACTTAGAGATTCTGAGTTCTTTCACTCTAAAGTTATCAAAGATCTTCAAGAGTTTAAAAATCTTTCTGACGTTATTGTCTCCAATAGGTACAGTGAACAGTTAAAAGATGTAGAAGACAAACTCTATACAAGAGACCTGTTTAAGAGGGATTAAATTCTGGTTTTAGGTATGGATTTTTAACTTTGGTGGTCAGCTGCTGGAACGATAAAAGCTGACTTTGTATCTTGGAAAGTTTTCCAGAATAGTTTCAATAACAAAGGCTTCATAGCTATTACCAAGAGACGGGGGGGCAAGAAGATCGTTATAACTTTCAATTCCAAAACTCACAGATATCGAGAGTTCATAAAGAATAAGCTTGATATTAATTTATTCAGGTATTTCCCCTGTAATTAAAAGAGGCGTAGTTCCCATTTGAACTAAATAGGGTAATTCAGGTATAGAGACTTTTCCTGTTATAAGGTTTGTAATTGATACCGGCTGTTTAAGTCCTGTTACATCTATGGTTTGTGTTTCCCCTTTTGACCAGAGAACAATATTGCTTATTCCGTTAATCTTGTCAAAACGGAAAATTTCCAGTCTTGAATTTGAAATACCTTCCAGAAAAATCCCGTCCGGAATATATATTGAGTCCCCTATTACCTTTGCAATAAGGGAGTAGGATTTTCCGGATGGCTTTAAGGTGTAATCGGGGTATGCCAGACCAAAGAACTCCTCCGAAGATATTCCGGGTACAATATCTTTCTCCAACTGTCCGTCAAAAAGTTTAAACCAGGTTATAAGGTCTGCTCCTGCGGCAGAGAGACGTACTATAGATTCAATAACAGCATTAGCCTGTTTTATTACACTTGTTTTATTAAGATAGATTCCTCCTGTCGTAAAACCCATCTCTGTTATCCAGATATCCATATTATAACCGTGTTTTTGTAATAATCTATTAGCATAGGAAACTCGCCTGGCGGCTTTTTCTACAGATAAACCATAAGGATGAAGTGCCAATACATCAGCATTTTCGAGAACTCCTTCCTTGATCATTTTTTTTAAATAGTTTTTTCCTCCAAAAAACGGGTTATATAGTATACTTCCAACTGCTACAGTAGTATCAGGAAGAATTGATTTTATTAGATTTACGGTCTGTTTTGTTAGTTGGAAAAAGTCGATATCAGACCCGTTCCAGAATATTGAATTATTGGGTTCGTTCCAGATTTCAAATCCGGCAGCCTGGTTCCCAAACCTTCTGACTACTGTTTCTACATAGTTAAGATAGTAGGGTAGTTTATCCGGTGTGATATTTCTTTGGGTGTCTCCTGTTTTATAAATCCAGGGGACATCATAGGCCAGTACTACAAGTACTTTTTTATTATACTTTTCTGCAAGCTCCATATATTTGTCATAATATTCAAAATCCCATACACCGGGAGTTTTTTCTACTCTTGACCAGGGGATGGAGCCACGGAGCCATTCTACACCAATTTCAGACATAAACTCCTGTTCTTCCACTGTATTGGAGAGCCCAGCCTGGCAGGCTCCCAGCTTAATAACAGAGTTATCAGATTCTGAGAGGGAACTTATAGTTTTAGGAATGTAAACATAATTTAGACTGCTTTGGCAGGAAATAGATAATAAAAAGAACAATACTACTGCTGGCAAAACGGCAAATCTAAAATAAAGTTTATTTTTTATATACATTAATGGTATTATACTAGAGGAACTTGCAATGTCTATTGAAATGGGCTGTTTTTGGCTTTTTTCGCCAGTATACTTGCCTTGGAATAGATTTGAGCTGTCTTTTAGGTAGGATTTGTGCGACAGCGCAAAAAGCTCTACTTCATTTCTATTGAAGTTCCAGTCATGGTTAATTACAATATGATTTAATTTTTGCAAACACAGATCTTGATTATAGTTATAAGGAGATTTGGTTTGTCTGTACAATCCGGAGATGTACTTGATAAAAATATTACAAATAGGGTTATACATGTTAGTTATTCAGATATTTGTATTATCTGCCGGAGAAAATGATATTATTCATAACTATTCAAATAGTAATTTGGTTTTACGCCCGGAAATAGAGGGAACAGAATCAGTTAAATCTTTTTTCAGCAATAATCGTCCCGATTATGCTGTAGAAATGCTCTACACATTTCCTTTGGCAGAACCTGTTATTTGGAGAGATCTATACATTAAACTCGGATCTATTTCCACTTTGGAAGAGATAACATATTTTTCCGAGAGAATTCATAAAAACAGAAAAATGTTTAGCCGGGCCTATCTAATAGAATCTGTTAGAAGGAACAGAAGAATTCCGGATAATGGATATGGATCAGAATTTAAAGATTATAGTGTTTTTGCCTACCTCGAAGAAATTGTACTGGGGAAAGGGATCTATAAAATAGATTATAGTATTAAAGAGACTTCCATGAGTATTACAATTCGGAATGTTTCAAATTTATCTAGGTTAATAAAAATTGTGGATAGAGATAATTTTTATATTAAGTTTGTCTTTTACCAGCAGGATAATCAATTGAATGCCTATCTGTTTGGTGCATATACCCTGGAAAATAAATTTATTATCGATAAAGTTTTAAAATATCCATACTCAACTCTTGCGAAAAGAGTGTATACTATATTTGTAAAGCTGATGGATGGGTTTCACGGCATTAATCTTGAAAAGGACTTTCCCGAATATCTTAGGGAATCATAATAAAGTTTATTTAGTGTTTGGAGTTTATATTTGCATATATTAATTTTACCCTCCTGGTATCCTTCAAAAGGCAATTCAATTCGAGGTAGTTTTTTTAAAGAACAGGCAGAGGCCTTACAAAAAGCTGGAAATAAAGTAGGTGTTATCTATCCGGAAGCACGTATTCTAAGACTAAATAAGGAATATACGTTTAAAGACCTGGGAATAAAAAGTAGAGTTGTTAATAATATTCTAACCTATAGATCTGTTTTTTTTGGTAAAATCCCTGGAAGGTCATATTGGAGAGAAAGATTTCTCTGGTCAGCTGATGCCGTTAGTATATTTAAAAAGTATATATTGGTAGAGGGTATGCCAGATATTATTCATGTTCACTCTGCCTTGAATGGTGGATTAGTAGCCCTGAAAATTGGTAAAAAACATGGAATACCCTTTGTTGTAACTGAACATAGTTCTGGCTTTTATCAGGATTATTTTAATAAGTCCGATAAAAAATTACTCAGAAAAATTTATAGTAAGTCAGCAAGGAATATTACAGTTAGTCCCGTTTTAGCAGAAACAGTTAATACGTATCTGGATAGCAATTTTACCTTTGAATGGATTCCAAATTTTGTAAATAGTATGTTTATAAATAATAATAAAAGAAAACAAATAGATGGGTTTGTTTTTTTAAGTGTAGGTGCATTGAATGAAAATAAAAATCATTCTGATCTGATTAATGCGTTTATTGGAATATTTAGAAATAAAATAAATATAAAATTAAGAATAGCTGGAAGTGGGAAACTTAAAAGTAAACTTTTAAGTTTAATAGAATCAGAAAATATGGGGGAGCAGATATCTCTTTTAGGAAAGGTGGAAAGAGTTAATATCGTGGATGAATATAAAAATGCGGATTGTTTAGTTCATACCAGTAAGTATGAAACTTTCGGTGTTGTAATAATTGAAGCTTTAGCATCTGGTTTGCCTGTAATTTCATCTGTCTGTGGGGGGCCGGAATATATAGTCAACAAGGGGAATGGAGTTCTTTTTCCTATTGGCAATATAGAAGAATTGCAAAAGCAAATGCTCTTTATGTGGCGAAACAAGGGAAAGTATAGTCCGGAACTTATTAAAAGGGACTGTTTTAATAAGTTTGGTGAAAAAACTTTAGTTAACACTTTGTTGGGTATGTATTACAAAATATTGGATAATAATAATTGAAGGATAAAGAAGTTTCAAATAATTTTATAAAAAATTTTGCTGGTTTTTCCTTTGGACCGATTATAAGTGCTGTAATAGGTTTTCTTACAGTACCATTAACAACATGGCTTATTGAACCTTCAATGTTTGGGAAGGCCTCCATGTTTGTTACAGCTCAAAGTTTGGTCTCTCTTATGCTTTTTTTAGGTTTTGATCAGGCATTTGTCCGTGAGTACAGAGAAGTGGATGATAAGAAGAATCTTCTGTACAACAGTTTGCTCCTTCCTGTTCTATTTTCACTTGTGCTTCTAACCATTATTATTATTAAGAGGGAGTATATCTCTCTAATTTTATTTAGCGAAACTGATTTTTTAAGTATTATAATACTTGCAGTAAGTATCCCCATTCTTATTTATAAAAGATTTGGATTGTTATTATTAAGGATGGAAGAAAAGGGACTAATCTATTCACTAATTCAAATTTTAGAAAAAGTTATTTATCTTATTATACTAATTCCGGTCTTCCTTTTTTGGGAACGAAGTTATCGCTCTATTATTATTTCAAGTTTTGGAATGATAATTATAATGACTTTAGTTGAATTAATAATTACCAGGAAGTACTGGTTTAAAAAAGTTACTCTTGATAAAAAATTACTTAAAAGGATGAGTAAATTTGGTATTCCACTTATTCCTGTAGGTATTCTTGTCTGGGTTATGAATTCTATGGATAAAGTTTCCTTAAGAATATGGTCCGATTTTAATGAAATTGGACTATATGCAGGAGCTTTTAAGATTGTACTAGTGATGGATATAATAAAAAGAAGTTTTTCAAATTTCTGGGTTCCTGTCAGTTATAGATGGTATAACGAAAAAGTTTCAATTAAAAAATTTGAAACAGTTAATAGGAATTTAAGTGCCTTTTTGTCTTTGGTTTTTGCTTTAATTGTAATTTCAAGAAATATTATAATTCTAATGCTGGATCCTCTCTATTCCTCTTCTGCAAGTCTTGTTCCTTTTCTTCTATTTGTACCTATAATGTATACACTTTCCGAAACTACTGTTTTGGGAATAGCTTTTTCCCGTAGGACTGTATTTAATCTTTATATTACAATTATTGTGGCTATTATTAATTTATCCGGTAATATTTATCTTGTGCCCCGATTTGGTGCATTGGGCGCCGCTATAGCAACAGCTTTTAGTTATATTTTATTCTTTATTCTTCGTAGTATTATTGGGAATAGATTATGGGAAGGTATTTCATTAAGAAAAGGTTTTATTAATCTGGCACTACTTGTGCTGCTAAGTGGATTAACTCTTTTTAATATATTCTATTTGGAAATAGCTGTTACTGTAATTATTATATTTGTAAATTACAGGGAGTATCGATATATTACAGCTAAGTTGATAGATTTTGTAAAAATCAAAAAAGGAAATACACATTCGAAATGAAAATACTAATATTGTCATTAAGCAATCTTGAAAATGATCCAAGAGTAAGGAGACAAATATCCTATCTTTGTAAAACACATAAAGTTTATACAGCAGGGCTGGCTCCTTCTGGAGAAGCTGTAGTCGCACATTATAATTTTAATCCCATAAGGGTAAATAACTTTAATTTAAAAGTGGAACGTGTATTAAGGTATAAGATTGGAAGGCACAACAGGACGTTTTGGCATTATTTGAATATTACAGATTACACTTTTTTTAATTCGGTGAAATTTGATCTTATTATTGCTAATGATTTCAGTATTATTCCATTTGCAGTAAAAATTAAACAAAGAGCAAAAATTCTCCTTGATGCCCATGAGTATACACCCAGACAAATGGAAGACCGATGGAACTGGAGATTTTTTGAACAGCCCTACCAAAAATATATTGTAAAAAAATATATAAATCAGGCAGATGCAATGTTGACTGTATCCCCTGGCATAGCTGAGGAGTATTCAAGGCAGTACGGAGTTAAGCCTGTTGTAATGACAAATGCTACTGCCTTTGTTGGAATTTCGCCCCAACCTGTAAATCCTGAAAATATTAAGCTGATCTATCATGGTTATGTTAATCCATCCAGGAATATTGAGATGTTAATTGAGGCCATGGGTAGTATTGATAAAAGGTTTACCCTTAATATAATGCCTGTAGGAGAAAAGGATATATTAAAACATTAAAAGAGTTGTCTACAGGTAACAGGAATATAATTTTTCATGATCCTGTATCTATGTTGGAAATAGTAAATACTATAAATCAATATGATATAGGAATAACATTTTATCCTCCTGTTAATTTTAATATAAAGAATGCATTACCTAATAAATTCTTTGAATATATCCAGGCCAGACTTATGGTGCTGTCCGGTCCCAGTCCCTCTCTTGTGGAGTATATAAATAAATATAATATAGGAGCTGTTACAGAAGATTTTACAAAAGAGAGTTTAATAGATACACTTAATGGTCTTTCCTTAGAGGCAATTGATAAATATAAGAAAAATACAGAAAAAGCGGCAATAGAGCTTTCTTCGGAAAAGAATATGGAGCTCCTGGATAATGTTATCTCTGGTATGTTTTCGGAGAGAAGTTAATTCGTGAAAATAGCCTACATCCTTTCCAGTGATATTGCCCGGTACAGGGGTTCCACTCTGAAAGTAAAGGGTCAGGTGGAATCATGGAAATCCATGGGAGCCGAAGTGGAAGTTTTCAGTTTAACCCCGGATAACGCTTCTCCACTTATAGAAACAAGGCGCTTTGTTAAGCACTCTAATCCTGTGTATGACAAACTTTTCCCTTATACAGGACTTATTGAAAGCGTTAATGGTTTTACTCCGGATATTATCTATTTTAGATACAGCCTTCCAAATGCCACTTTTAAAGTCCTGCAAAAGATCTACCCTTCGGTAATAGAGGTAAATTCTGACGATAAAGAAGAATACAAAAAAATGTTTACTGCCAGAGGAGGATTAAAAAATTTTCTTCTATGGCAGATAAATTCCCTTTTACGAGGTTCTTTTCTTAAAAGAGCAGACGGTCTGGTGTCGGTTACAAATGAACTATCCCGAAAAAAGGCTTTTACCCGTTATAACAGCAATATTGCTGTTATTCCCAACTCTTTTACCCTTACAGATAAAATTCTAAAGAAAAAGTCTACGGGAGAAGAACTTGTAAAGCTGTTTTTTATAGGTTCTCCCGGTCTCAAATGGCATGGTATTGATAAACTTTTAAAATTTGCAGAAAAATATAAGGAGATTGAAATCCATATTGTTGGATTGAAAGGAGAAAACAGAAAAAATGTCTGTTTTCATGGATATCTGCCATTGGAAAAATATTTAAAAATTTTAGCTGATTGTCATATATGTGTCGGAACGTTATCGTTACATAAGAAACAAATGAATGAAGCATGTACCCTTAAGGTTCGTGAATATTTAAGTTATGGATTCCCGGTTGTACTTGGATACAAAGATACCGCATTTCTTAAGGATAAACCTGACTGGATTCTCGAAGTTCCCAACAATGAAACATCATTCAATGATCCCTATGTTTTGGAGAGTATTTATAAATTCTGTCTTGAATATAAAAACTATACTGTTTCTATGGAAGATGTTAAACCCTATATCTCTTCAGAAATAATCGAGTCTAAACGCCTCGATTTTATGAAAAAAGTTATTAATAGAGCCTCCGGGTAAAATTATTCCCCGTTTATTTCACCTTTAACCTGTAAACCCCCCATTTGTTATTTTTGAACACCTCCTCCAGATCTCCCTCTCTTTCTGCAGACCCGATGTAGTAGTCTGCCCCTTCTTTCGAAAGATCCAGCAATTCATTATCCGTCAGGTTTCTGAAGTTGGATTTGAACTCTCCGAACCTGAAAGAAATTTTCCCGTCATAAAAATCTTCTCCCCTGTTAAGTTTTTTTAATCTTGAATACCATTCCATTACATCTTTTTCGCTTTGTGGTATATGTTTCAGGGTTACAAACTGAGCCCTTTCTGCTGTAATATTAAAATTATCGATAAAGGGGTCTATAATAAAAACACTTTCGTCCGGGGTGTTGCTTTTAATCCAGGTATACATTTCAAGTTTTTCGGAAGATTCATTCAGAGTGCTGACAGGCCTGTCCATGCCTGCAAGCTTAACTGACGTCCATCCAAAAAGAATTCCTGTAATAGAAATAATTGCAATAGCTGTAGCTATGCTGAACCTGGGCTTGCTGATAAATACCATTTTATCTGCAGCAGAAACAAAAAGTATATATGCTGTGAATGGAATAATTACATCCGGAAACCGGAATATATAGTATTTAAGCAGATGGTACTGCCCTGCAAAGTATATTATTAGTCCAAGAATAAAAAGTACAAAACTCCCCAATGCATAGTAGAGCAGTTTTCTTTCGCTTGTGTCTTTTTTTAATCTTATAAATGCAGTAACGAATACAACTGCACAAAAAACCAGATTGCCGATTAGAAGAGTATAGTCTGCCCATTCCGGAATACCCTTGTGGACATAGCGGATAAAATCTGCAGGGATCATGTGATGGGGATGTCTTGCCACATATATCAGGTCTGCGATACTACCGGATGCACCTTTGCTGGTAACCAGATTGTAGATAATTATACCAATACCCGGCCAGCCGGATAAAGCAAAGAAAGGAGATGTTTTTATAATTCCAAGGGACTCTTTTTTGTTAAAGAAGAAAAGAGAAAATAGAAGTGCAATTACACTGTATCCTCCAACAAGGGGATGGAAAGTTGCTGCCCCGCCAAAAATAGCCACATTCTTCTGTGCTTCTCCTTTAGCAGAGATGTAATACCTCCTATGATGAGGATGTATGAGAGCACTTTTGCTTCCACATGCCAGATCATATCCTCTCCTGCAAGCATCCCTTTCATTCGGAATACAACAAGGGTAAACAGGGCAATAGATCCGGGAGTAAGTTTTATCTCTTTAAATAAATAGGTAAGAGAGAGTGACATTAAAAAAATCAGAACAATACGTGAAGAAAATGCCAGAACAGGCAGGCTGAATATTTTTGCAAGGGGGAAAAGAAAAATATTAAAGGGGATTCGGTATACAGTTCCCAGAGAGAGGAACCAGTCATTTGCCAGCCATTCCGGGTGGGCAAAATTGTATACATTTGCAAGGGTTTGGGCTTCATTTCCTGTCAGGAAACCATCCCAGAGATAAAGAAATAAGAGTATGGAGAAAATAATAAAAAAATTAACTGTCTGTTTTGTTGTTTTCATCTGAATACCCATAGTCTGTTAATAAGAAATCCTGTTCCTGTATAAAATATCATACCTGCAACTATTCCGGTTAACTCATTCAGTTCTCTAAATTCGATCAGATAATACTGGACTCCCTCTGCAGCGAGCATAAGAGTTAATGCAGTAAGAAGGAATTTTACAGCTCTTGGAAGTATTCGTCCTTCAAAACGAGAAAAAGTGAATTTCATGTTCATTGTAAAACTGAAGGTAATGGCAATAACATAACCAATCGCTGTGTAGTAGATATAGTGTAAACCTGTCCGGCTTAAAATAAAAATACCTGCTGTAAAGATAATTGTGTTCAGAACACCTACAATCCCGTACTTTACTGCAATCCAAAGTTCGTTTTTTAGCTGGAAATTACTTTTCATTGTTTTTCCCGATATTAAATGTTTCTTTTACAATATATTCCGGCCTTTTCTTAACCTCATCAAAAATTATACTTAAATATTCACCAAGAACACCAATCATAAACATCTGTATTCCTCCGAAGAAGACTATAATTGTAACAGTACTGGCCCAGCCGGGAACCGCATATATTGCCTTACTGACCATTACATAGATAAGTAGAGCAAGAGAGGTAAGTATACAGAATATACCCAGGGAGAATGCAATTTTAAGAGGTTTTTTTGAAAAGGAAAAAATGACATCCAGAGCGAGACGTAGCAGTTTACGGTAATTATACTTGGATACTCCTGCAGATCTCTCCTCTCTGTCGTAGTAGAATGGTTCCTGTGTAAAGCCCAGCCAGGAAAACAGACC
The DNA here is from genome assembly GCA_024280415.1 of Spirochaetota bacterium. GTDB lineage: Bacteria > Spirochaetota > Spirochaetia > B11-G9 > B11-G9 > JAJRQE01. The sequence goes on from JAJRQE010000183.1 coordinate 11,283, forward strand.
CCGGACATATTTCTTTTTTTCGCTTAAATTATTAAAGGCAGCAAGTACTTTTCTGTTCAACAGCCGGAAATCACCGGTGTCTACAGGAAATTTAAAGTCAGAAAGCATATTAAAAGTTCTGTAAAATCCTCTGGATGTTGCTTTTTTCAGCAAACTTTCACCCTTTCTTGAGTTTCTGACACCATAAACAACATCGGCTTCTGTTTCTATCATTTTTTTTATCATTTCCGGAAAAAGTTCCGGGGGATCCTGAAGATCCGCATCTATTATAAAGATATATTCTCCTTCTGCATGATGAAGGCCGGCTGTTGTAGCTGCTTCATGTCCGAAATTTCTGGAGAAATTAACAATTTTAACATTGGTATTTTTTATGGAATAGTTGTTTAATATTTGTATGGTTTTATCACTGCTTCCATCGTTTACTACTACTATTTCATAGTTTGAATAATTATTTTTTTCCAGTACAGCTAAAACACGATCAATAGTTCTTGAAATTATTTCTTCTTCGTTATAGGCGGGAATTACCACGGATATTTTCTTTTTCATATATTTAAACTACAGCAGAATATTACTTATTGTCAAATATAAGATTTTTTGCATTTCAAACTAATAAAAGTAGTTTTTTGTAAAA
>JAJRQE010000184.1 GCA_024280415.1 Spirochaetota bacterium
TACAGGAGGCTGGACAAGAACCGGTAAAGTTCCCATCCCCTCAAAGATCCTTCTGGATTCATACAACAGAATAATACAATCCTTCCAATACTACCCCTCCATGACCGTCCGCAGCCCCAGAGGCCTCCACATTTACTACCTTCTAAATCAACCAATGCACAATGAAAACCTTAAGAAACTAGCCGCCCATAAAATAGGAGACTTCCCAGTTGAATATAAACCCACCCCAAACACAACTCTTCGAGTCCCAGTCCGTAAATGGATTCTTGACCCTTCCACCCTTAAAAGACTATACCCAGGCACAAATGACGCTATAGACTGGCCATCTCTCCCCATCTATTCAATTAAAGATCTTTTTGGTTCAAACTACAGATCCATCCTTAGAAACCTCAACTTTCCAAAGACATCCCCTTCTAAGAACACCAAGAAACCGTCTCCTTCTCTATCATCAACTTATACAATTAACATCCTCAGTAAAATAGAAAGAGAAGTACTCCCTTTCACAGCCGGTAACACTAACGATCAGATGTTAAAATACATCTCAGCCTGCAAATACTGTAACCTTACCCTCAACCAAACAATAGATAAAGTCGAACTGGCATTTATTAACTCCCCAAACTACAAAGGTTCCTTACAAGACAACCCGGACGCCATCGAGAGAAGAGTCTTACAATTCTATGGCCTTAATAATAAATCCCCCATTCCAACAGTCATACCTCCACAGCTTGGTAACGGATTTGAACAACTAGTCTATTCCCACCCCTTCCGCAAACAACGCACGAAAGGCATCAGAAAGTACTTAACAGCCCTCATCAAATGGAAGACCCTCCAAGACACAATATTCGAATCGAAATCACAATTATATTTCATGGATGACATGTACCCATTCTACATAATCAACAGACAGAAAGGTCTCTACCCTCTCCCTTCAATCCTCCAAGAAAAATGGAACAAGAATTACAACACCCTCCTCCCATGGCTAAAGGAAACCGGCATTCTTAAAGAATCTCCATTCCCCTACAGCTCTACATTACATATCTGCAAATATTATGAGATAAACATTCCGGGAATACTATAAGTCCAACTGTCTCTCACCCCCGAAAGGGGTCAACATAGAGGGTATACTCATATAATACTACGACTCACAGGATGCTTTCTGAAGCATTTTTAGCCAGATTGAATAGAATTAAGGTTGTCCAAACGTCTATTGTTCACTGCCTTATTATGAAAGGAAATCAATCAATTTTAATATGATGTGTCTCCATTATTTGATACGGAATTATTTTGGTTAGATCTCTGACCGAATCTGCAACAATCGTTCAAGCAATTGTTTAATATAACCTTCTTCTATCATAGCTCCCCAGTGCCCATCAGAAAACCGTTCTCCCCTAGCACAGTATGTAATCATAGTTTTAATATTATGAAGTGAAGCAGTCTTTATAAAATACTTATTTTGAAGCATCATCCGGGACTTTTCCGGATAATAATTATAATCAGTCCAATATTTAGAAGCAGCTTCTTCAAAGAAATTAATAACCAGCTGATCATACTCTGGTTCAGGAGCTATAACAACACCACCCTCATTCTGTATGCCACCATTCCACAGCTTAATTGGCTGAAATCCCTCAGCATATAACAATGGAAGATATGAGAGTATTAAATCTATTTTTTCCAAATGTTCTTTATTAGAATATGACACTACCTAATCCTTCAGTCTTGATTACTTTGAATAATTTAGCTGCAGATACTTAATCTTTCGAAGATCATTGATTTTATTGTGAAGTTCACATATTCCAAGCCGCCGCCCACAACCACAAGGACACAATAATTTATTTGCAACTCTTCTCTTTTTATTCACTAGATAATGAGCTTTAATAATCTGACTATCCTCATATAGCTCTAAGTAATCTTCTATAAGCCCCTTTAATCCATGGCTAAGTTCTCCAAATATCAAGTCTCCACCGTATTTATTTCGCAAGGAAATAGCATAAAGATATGGAATCACACATTTCTCAACAAAGTATGAAATTATTGGATTTTTCTTGATGATACTTCTAATTCGATCTGGAGAACCGAGACACAAGTACTTATCTCCTATAAAATGACCGTTTGCTATCTTTTCCGTAATTTTTCCACTCTGTTCTCTTGCAAGAGGTATATTTTCAGGAAAATCTTCAGGAATAAGAAGTTGAATATCATAGCAATCGTTAATTTCTGGACTATTTTTATATTTTGCCTGTATTTCGAGTTTCCCCTGAATATGTATCATATCTTCAATATATGGACTAAGAAACATTCCACGATTTTCATTTAAAAAATCCTGAATACCAAATTGTGCAAACAACCTATTCACATTTCCCCCAAGGTTTCAGTGGAGAATTGATATTAACTGTCTTCTTTTTAGGAATTACCTGATATGAATGCTTTGATGGAATCCAACTTTTAAACTCTTCCTTATCAAGCCTCAAGGAAAATTTCTGTTCAATAGATTTTTGAATACTATCAATATCCATAATTGATGCCAAATACTTGAAATCTGTTTGCGCTTGGAGTAACCATGTCCTAAAATTATCTTCAAGTCGAAGATGTTTACTATCTTTCTGATACCAACGATCTGCAAAATCTTCCTTTGGATCTACAGGATTGGGAACTCTAGGAATATTGCTCTGAATTAGGCTTCCCATTCCTTGAAGAACTGAATCTAATGCAATTGATAATTCAGGTTCTCCATTATAAGCACGTGCTGCCAATGTCGTAATAATTATCGAGATAGGTTTTACATCAGGATTTTCTTTGCTCCACCTATCTCTATGTCTTTTCAACAGCTGTATTACTCTCTGAAGTGTTGTTTTCCTTTTAAATAGTGGAACCGAATCCACTTGAGCCTTATTGAGGAGGATACCAAGTTGCTGTTGATTCATCCGTGATTCAAACCATTTTGCGTAACCCTCAGGATTACTTATTTTCCAATCAGAACTAATATTCTTATAATTGGGATGTCTATCATCCGTGATCGAAACAGTTGTACTAGAAGCATCAGTGGCTGCTGCTTCATCCATTTTTGTACTCAATAAAGAATTGTAAATTGCTTTCCGTAACTCATCATCTCCTGGAATACAAGGAACAATATCCATATGAAAACTCATATCGTCCTGATATAACAATCTCCAGCATCGATGCTTTGGTTCAAGATTTTCTTTTATATTTCGATATTTTCTATAATTTTCCAGTTCCTGACCAACAAGGTTCTTCAATTCTTCTTGAGTATGGCTAATTTTTGTTATCCCTTCTCGTAGCTTACACGCTAGATCCAGATCATATTCTTCATTCTCGACTAAAGGACGAATGGCTGTTCCTAAACGGAAAGATCCTTGAGGGAAAATATGTGGATCGTTCTCTACGACCAATGATTCGCTCCTATTGAACCAATCACCAAGATCATCATAACGACTCTTCGCCTTCTCATATGCTGTATCTGGAAGTTCCAGAAGCTCTATCATTCGCTTTAATACTTCTGTATTTTGCTTTTCATTATTCATTTGTTTTCTCCTATTTCCAAAGCTTTAAGAAACCGACCCTCAGAGTTATTTTGATCATAAATAATCCATGGCATATCTGCTTTTGGCATCCTTGCAAGTCCCATTTCAACTGAACAGGAAATCGCCATAGCTGGAAAGATAGAAAGAGGAGCTAAGATCCCATGAAACTTCTTGATGCGAACCATTAGGTTTCGAACGATAGATCTCATCATGGATAACTGGGCTTTGGATCTAATATTATCATTCCCGATATGTTCATCTGGCACTGTTAATTCCCAAATAGACACATCATCTCCAAGAACCTTTCGGATTCTATCGTATGCAATGTGATCACTTAGGGATATTATAAGGACAGGATTCCCAGTATCATTCTCAGGTTCTTTCACAATAAAGCTGAATCCATCAGGAAAATCCTGCCAGTTCCACCCTTTGGGCTCCCTCATTGGCTGATACACATCAACAGAAATCTTATCCGTAAAAAGTGATCCAAGCTGGATTAGTAATGGAATATCTGCAAAAGAGAACAAAGAAAAATGTTTTACTGGACTTCCTTCTATAAGCGGTAAAATCTGCTGATTGAATATTTTATTTAAGTGCATTGATTCTGTATCCCAAAATGACTGGCTTTTATCTTCATGAGAACAATTCATCGAAAGAACTAGAGGGGTTTCTGAAGTAGGATACCTTTCTGGGAACATTGCGAAGATAGCATCCTCAGGTTGAATAGGAGACTTTTGTTTCCCTATATTGCCGCCATAAAATACAACATGGGACTTCTTATTAGGAACTATACCGGTAACATTGACAATTCTAGATTCATGCTCTTGTTTCCATCCCTGCAGTAAAGAAGCAGAATACTTGAGACCACTCTTATCTTGATCAATTGTCTTATGACAGTCATGGCACATAAGCATAAGATTATCAACATTGTTCAATTCACTGGGATTTGTCTTGAATGGACCCCAGCCACGAGGGCCATTTTCAGAAAAGGAATAGATATGAGCTTTCTCTGATATATTTACACGTTCTTGAGTGATAGGAGATTTATAAAGAATACGATTGCATCCATTAAATTGGCATCTCCCAGCAGACCGTGCCCACAACTCTCGTTCTACTTCCTTCTTGATGTTCCTCTTTATCTCTTTAATTATTTCTGTGCCCATTTGATCTCCGTCTACTTTTGGTCCTTAGGAGGACACGGGTCATTCCCGTAACTATTTCCAGCTCGAATTCTTCCATTCTCACCATGAATCTTGGTATCAGATTTTTGATTTCTTGCAATTTCCTGAGCAATCTTAATAGCTTCAGATTGCGTTCTTGTTACTTTTGTTGCCTTTCTATTACCAGCTCCTTTAACAGCCCATCCATCCTCATGTTTTACAACATGTTGATTTTTTCCTTTACTCATACACCCTCCATTATTTTCTCGTTCAGTGATTCTGTTGAATGAGAAAATACAAAAAAATTATTTTATTCTATAATACCTATATTCTTTTCCACCACTCGCTGCACTTTCTTCCTGTCGAATTAGAAACCCATCAGAAACAAGTTTTTTAAGTTTTGTGCTAGTATTGGTCATTTTAATATTCAATTTCTCGGATATCTCCGTTGCAGTTACACTAACTCTCTGTACGGCATAGTTCAGAACATCCTTCAATCCTGTAGATGGTTGAGCACCAATTTGTTGAAACTCATCTCCATTCCAAATGTATATGGGTTGTTCCTTTTTTAATGCAGCGGCATCTAAATTATCGATGATATCAATATTTACTATATCTGTTAGATAAAACCCCTTTTTACTTTGGTACCTTTTTGCTAACTCCATAATACTTTCTCTTGGAAATGATGCATCAATTCTCTTTACTCCATCCATAGAAATCTTAAATATTGATATATTCTGATTTGATTCAACAAAAGACAATAACTTCTGAAAAACAGCATGCCCCTGCTCTCTTCCCCAACCATCTGGAGTATCCATAAAATCTTTAATCTTTATAGTTGCCCTAATCTCGTTCATCATATTCATTGAACCAGATATTTTAGGTATTGTCAAGTTTAAAAACAAAAGTTATTTGAGTTCCTGCAATTTTCACCTTTGAATCTTCAACAATAGCTTTAGCTGCGTGATTATATCCAATATTACTAATCGGGGTTAAGTGAAACTGAGTTTTTGGTAATAGGAGATCTAATTCAGCATCAAACTTCAATGCATGAAATGCACAAGATTTTAGTCCATTTCCTTTTTCAATTCCATTTCTGGACAAACCTTCCGAAAAAACCTTAATAATCAATTCAGGATCAGAGCAATTTGCATATTGTGGATAATTTGCTTCTAATGCTGGTCTTAATGTGCTTAATAAACCCATACCACTATCAATCACTGAAACTTTGACGGTTCCTTTCTTCTTATATACTTGCATTGCGACATAACCATCCAACTGAGATTCACTATGAATGTGAATATTATCAATAAGTTCGCCTAGAATAGTAAAAGTGGCTATTTCGAAAGCTTTAATACCAGTAAAATTATCAATATTCTCAAGAAGCTTATCTGTAAGGTTTCCCGGGATTTCATTTCTTTTCAATGAGGGTATAATTTTAGTTATCTCAAAGACTCTCTGATTTTCACCTCTATATAAATCAGCACCGGAAATAGCAGGTCGATCTGGCTTAACAACAATATTATTATCAAGGAAATCGAAGAAACCTATACGATTTAAATAACTAAATGTATGATCTTCCTCCTCTTTAAAGTCTAAAGTCACATTTTTCCCAGTAGAGCTTAACTGATTTACATAACTTAAAATCCGTAATGAAGTATCTACCAAAATCTTACAGTCATTATTAAACTCAAATATTATAGAAGAGAACTCAGAATTTGATACTATTTCAGATTTATTTAGTATTTGCATACACCGGTTCATTCCGGACACCCATTCCGGAAATAAAAGGACAGTTATTCCGGCCGAAAAAGGACACCTATTCCGGAAATAAAAGGACACTTTTAGCAGGTGCTCCAGAATAAAAAGAGTAAAAGATAATCCTCA
>JAJRQE010000185.1 GCA_024280415.1 Spirochaetota bacterium
CAGACTCAGCAGGTTCCGGAATATTACAGGTTCCTCCTTTCCCTTATTATAATCCAGATACCGGTGAAGTGGATAACGGTTCATCCTCAGAAATATCATTTACTATTGCTGCAGATTCCAGCAAAAATAGCGATATGGAAGTAGAAGATCTTTTTCCATTTGCTCCCGGTAAATTAGGATCGGAAAGATTTTCTTCCAAAAGCAGATATAAAGATCTCTCAAGTTATCTGTGGTTGCTGCCCGGACCTCTTGTATTTCTTATCTTTCTCCTGACAGGTCGAAAAAAGAATATTATCGTAACTTCTATATTTTTGATTGTGGTTTCCGGAACAGTTGCAGATAGTTCATTGCTGAATAATGGTATAGAGAAGTATGAGTCAGGGGCTTTCTCCGAGGCTCTCGGCTTACTTCGGAAGGCACAGGATGAGGATCCTGGTAATCAGCATATCAGCTATAATTTATCCTTATCATACTATCAGACAGGCGAGATGGGGTATGCGATTTATGAGGCAAGGAACGCCTTTTACCATGATCCATTGAATAAAAATTACAGGGATCTTATAGAATACCTCGAAGAAAAACAGGGAATTACTTTTCCTGTCGAACCATCCTTCAATCTTTACCCGGATTTGTTTCTTTTTCTCCTTATGATTTTTGTAAATATGGCTGCTTTTGCAGGAGTTGTTTATCTTATAAAGAATAGAAATTTCTTTTTTATTCTATCTATTCTGCTTCTAAGTCTGAGTGTTTTATCTTTTGGAGGGTTGGTCTTTTCCATACTGCAGAAAGATCGAATGGTGGGCGTAGTTACTGGTAACGCTATCAGTGTAAAAAAAATTCCTTCAGATAATTCTGAAAGTATAATAAATCTCAAATCAGGTGAAAGTGCTATTATTAATGGTAATTCCGATAACTATCTCTTTATAACAACAGGTACCGGTATTAAGGGCTGGGTTCAGAATACTGATTTGATGCTGGTAGAGGATTAATTAATGGATTTTGATGAGATGATGAATAAATGGCTCGATACGGACAACAGATGGGCTGACTTTGAGAGGATCGACCATTCCCGGGTTACAAATAGCAGGGATCACCGATCTTTTTTAAAGCGCCTTTCTCCTGAAGCTGAAATAGATCTTCATGGCAGAACAACTGAGGAATCAGAGTATCTGCTCTCGGAATTTCTTAAATCTGCAGTAAAAAAAGGTCTCAGAAAAGTTCTTATTATTCATGGGAAAGGGATTCATTCCTCAGGGGTTCCCGTTCTTGCGGCCTGGGTAAGGCAATACCTGGAAGTATCTCCGGTTTGCGGCGAAACAGGGCATCCGGATAAGAGAGATGGTGGAAGTGGTGCTACCTGGGTAATTTTAAAATAAAATTTTATCGGGGTATAAAAAAACCAGTTCTGTCCAATGACAAAACCGGTTTATAATACAATAATACTGAGTTTATTTATTCAACAACGACAACATCTTTCTTTTTTCTGGTAAATAGACCAAATATTACGAGAACAACTACTACCACAAGCATAATTAGTGTTGACATAGCCGCAGAAGATCCATCCTTTCCATCTTTTTCCAGATTTATTACAGAAACTGCTGCCAGATGAACATCCGGAGATATTAAAAACAAAACGGCACTAACTGTTACCATAGATCTCATAAAGTAGTAGATAAGGTTACTCATGAATGAGACGCGGCTTAGAGGGAAAATAACCTGTAAAAAGGTTTTGGTGACACCTGCACCGAGACTTGTTGCCGCTTCATCCATCGAATTATCAATATTCTTCATATTTGTAATACTCGAGAGTGTTCCGAGAGTAAAATTACTTACAATTACATTTATTATAATCAGCAGGGGCATTCCATATAAAATATCATCAAGATTAAGAAATCTTGTATTGTATATCAGGATATAACCAAGGCCCATAACCAGTCCAGGTATTGCAGCAGGAATTATTGAAAGAAGGTAGAGGGGCTGTGCAAAAAAAGGATTCTTTTTTTCTATTACATAGCCGTTAAGCATTGTAAAGATAGCACCGAAAACACCCACAGTTAAGGAAATCCAGAGGCTGGTCCATAAGACACCCATTCCTCCAGGGATTCTGAAGTTAAAATGGGCAAGAGTCGGTGTCCAGTTATACATCCATACCTTAACAAATGATTTATAGATAATAACCCCAACGATGGATAATAGAATAAATGCTATAGTCCAGCTGTAGGCGGTAAAGAAAATCTTTTTCCCCTTTCTGGATGGTGGAATTTCCGGATTGGCAAGACTGCTTATCAACGAGGCACTTTTCTTTGTAAAATAATAGTTCAGAAGAAAGGCGATAACAGAAGGTACCATGAGGATAACTGCAACTGTAGTTCCCAGATCGAATCTCTGCATTCCTATAACCTGAAGGTATATTTCTGTTGAAAGAACCCTATATCCCCTTCCTATAATTATAGGATTTCCAAAGTCTGTTATTGCCAGATTAAAAACAAGTGCTGCTGCAGAAAAAATTCCGTATCTGGAAGTTGGAATTGTAATCTTAAAAAAAGATGTAAGCCCGGATGCACCCAGACTTGATGCTGCTTCATCCATTCTGGAGTCGACGGCAGAGAGTGTTGTATATAAGATTACCATTGCATGGGGAAATGAATAGAGGACTTCAGCGATAATTATCCCATTAGGGCCGTATATGTTCCAGTCAGTGTTAAAAAGACCTGCTGTTATCAGTCCATTGGATCCAAAGAGGGAGATCAGAGCCATTGCCTGAAGCATTGAAGGTGCAATGAGTGGGATCATTGCCAGATAGTATAAAGATTTTTTCCATCTTATTGTTGTTCTTGTAAGTCCATAAGCAAAGATAAATGCCAGTACCGTTGTAAAAAGTGTCGTCCATAAAGCAATCCACAAACTGTTCAGGAGAGCCTGTACCATTGCAGGTTTCTGGAAGTATCCTGTAAAATTACTGAAAGATAGTTTCCCTGTAAACTGATGCTGCTCGGGGATATACTCGGTAAGGCTCAGCCTGAGAATATTGAGAACAGGAAGCGCAAGAAAGATTATAAGAAAAAGGCCTATAAGACCCCCAATAATATAGACTATATATTTATCTTCGATAATTGTTCTTTTATCCTTCAGGCTTCCTGTAGATGTTGTAGACATTGTGCTACCTCCTATTAGTTGGCAAAAGTAAGAAAGCTGTCAGGTGGGAGGTGAAGTTTTATTTCCTGCCCGCGTTCGAGTCCCATTTTGGTAAAATTCTTTTCCAGAATATCAACAATAATTTTCTGATCATTTTTATGAACAATTAGTCTTACAATAAGTCCGAGAAATATTACTACCACAAGCTTTCCTGTAATCACATTTTCTTTAAGAGTGCTGTCTTTTTTGAGGACTTCAATTTTTTCCGGGCGGATTGCAGCAACACTTTTACCTGGCTCTGAGATGCCTGCAGAGTTGATTTTCAAGTGACAGATACTGCAGATAAGAGTTCCCTTGCTGATCTCCCCTTTAAAGAAATTAGTTGTACCTACAAAGTCGGCAACATAGTGGGACTTGGGTTTCTTGTATATTTCAACAGGTTTATCAATCTGTTCAATTGTTCCCTGATTCATTATAACTACTCTGTCAGATATTGAAAGAGCTTCCTCCTGATCATGGGTTACGTATATTGTTGTAATACCAAGTTCCGTCTGGAGCTCTTTTATTTCAGCCCGGAGTTTTACCCTTATTTTAGCGTCCAGGGCACTTAAGGGTTCATCCAGAAGAAGTACTTCAGGGCTTGGAGCAAGTGCACGTGCCAGGGCAACTCTCTGCTGCATTCCTCCGGAGAGCTCAGGCGGGTATTTATGTTTATGTTTTATCAATCCCACAATGTTAAGAAATTCGTCTACCCTTTCGGTGATTTTGTCCTTTGGGTATTTGTGCATTTTTAAACCAAATGCAACATTTTCACTGACCTTCATATGGGGGAAAAGGGCGTAAGACTGGAATACTATTCCAAAATTTCTTCTTTGGGGTGTCAGGTCATTAATTACATTTCCATTATAGATAATTTCTCCTGCAGTGGGAGTTTCGAAGCCTGCGATCATTCTAAGAGTCGTCGTTTTCCCGCATCCCGAGGGTCCAAGGAGTGTTAGGAATTCTCCTTTTCCTATTTCCAGATTAATTTTCTTTACAGCTTGAAATTTATCAAAGTTTTTAGATATATCTTTTAAAACAAGATTGTCAGCCATTTGTGTACCTGCTATTTTTTATTTTTTAACCTATTCCAAACAGGGGTATAGATTGTAAGTACAAAACTGGCTGTAATCTATTTAATTACAGCCAGTAAAAGATAGTTTATTGAGCTTCTTGCAAAACTATTGTTTTACAAGAAGCTGTTCTAAAGATCCTTGCCAAATTCAAAACCCGAGAGTTTTGAATTTGGCTCTATTAACTCCGAAACTTAAATAGTTCCAGGATTAGAATATTTTTAAAAAATCTTATTTTGCGATAGTTTTGTCCTGAAAAAGAGTTGTCCATTTATCTACAACAGCTGTTTTATTCGCTGCTGTCCAGTCGAAATCCATGTCGAAAAGTTTAACTTCGCTTGCAGGAGGCAAAGGAATGGAACTTTGTGACTCTACACCTGGAAGAGTAACCATGATTTTATACCTGGAGTAAAGTTCCATGGCATTCTTTGAAATTGCCCAGTCCAGGAATTTTTTTGCATTTTCTGCATTCTTAGCCCCTTTGAGAAGGGAATTTGCTTCCAGTTCATCACCGCTTCCTTCGGAAGGGAAAATTACTTCTACAGGATATCCTGAATCGAGCTGTTTTGCAGCACGGTAACCAAATGAAGCACCGATTGCCACTTCGCCCTTTGATGCTATTTTCGCAGGAGCTGAACCTGAGTTTGTATATTCTACAATATTTTTATGGAGTCTCTGGAGAAATTCCCAGCCTTCTTCGCTTCCGTCTTTAATTCCTTTCCAAAGGAGGATAGATGATACCTGCAGGTATCCTGTCCCTGAACTTCCCGGATTAGGCATAATAATTTCACCTGCATATTCCGGTTTTGTAAGATCTTCCCAGCTTCTTGGAATAGGGAGTCCTTTCTTTTCCAGTCTGTCGGTGTTTACACAGAAGGCTGCCACATACATATCTATAGCTGTCCAGTAACCGTCAGGATCTTTGAATTCGCTGGGAAGAGCATTCCATCCTTCAGCTTTGTATGGCTCAAAAAGATCTTTCATGTTGGCAAGTACAGTAACGGCTGTTCCCCATACAAGATCAGCCTGAGGATTATCTTTTTCTGCTATAAGTTTTGCTGCCAGTTCGCCGGTTGAATATCTTACCCATTTGATATCCAGACCAGGCAGTTCTTTTTCAGCCAAAGCCAGATAATCTGCTGTCTCATCCTCTTCAAGAGCAGTGTAAATTACAACTTCTTTTGATCCGCCTTCCTTATCCCCACCAGCAAAAAGAAAAGCAGGCGAAAGCAGTAATGTTATTAAAAGTACTGTAAATAGTTTCTTATACATAGAAACCTCCCTGTATTAGTAATTTATATAGTTTAAACCATAGAAACTGTGAGTCAAGGAGAAAAAAATGTCTTTTTTTATATAGAAATAATTATATAATAGGGGATTCACTACAAAATGCTATGAAATCCGTTTATTATAATGATTTGTAATAATAAAAGTCTTAATTAGTAAATTAATCGTAGTACAATCTCCTTTATGGCCTTTAAATAAAGAATAATACAGCAAAACTAACCAAAAAAAAGTAAAAAGTATTTAATTAATAATATACAACTATGTATTTATCTTTCTCTGTAGATAATTCTACCTCTTGTAAGGTCGTAAGGGGAGAGAGCAACACGAACCTTGTCGCCTGGAACTATACGTATATAGTGTTTACGCATTTTACCCGAAAGATGGGCAAGTATGACATGTCCATTTTTAAGCTCTACTTTGAACATTGTGTTTGGAAGAGATTCCTTTACAATTCCTTCAACTTCTATCGCTTCCTCTTTTGCCACGTTGCCTCCACAGAAATATTTGTGGGCTTATACTATGGTAATAGAAAAATTTTGTCAAGGAGTTGACATTTCTCCGTTTTTGGGGCAAATTAATTTGCTTTTAGGACTTGGGTAATTTTGAAGGTTGTAAAATGGAAAAGTTAATGGAAAAGAGATTTCTGGAACTTCTGGTACAGGCAAAAGAGGATATTATGTCCTCTCTTATCTCAGAAAGCAAGGAGTTTGAAGCTATAGTTGATGATATGGATCCAAAGGATCTTGCTGATCTTGCTGCAGATGATATAGATAAAAAAACTCTGGAGGCTCTAAATCAAAAGGATCTCAGGAAGCTGAGATTAATTGATTCTGCGTTATCAAGGGCTAAAAACGGTCGTTATGGTCTATGCATGCGTTGTGGATCAAGAATCCCGGAAGAACGTCTTGTAGCAATTCCCTATGCTCTTATGTGTATTGATTGTAAGAGTAGTGAGGAACGAAAATTAAGATAAGGTCATAGTTCAGATGTTTTGATCCGGCATTATTTTCGTTATTGAGGAACGAAAATTAAGATAAGGTCATAGAAGAGTGAAAATTATGATAAAACTGTAAATTCGTATTAAATAAGTTTTGTTTTCTTCCGAAAATTAAAGAAGGAAACATTTATGGAAATACAAACTACTGCGCCATTATCCTCAATTTCTCTTTCAAATGTTGTCAGGGCTGCAAGTGGTTCCGGGAGGATAAGCTTTCCTGTTGACTCTACAACCCTTGTTTACACAAATTTTAAAAATATTAAGACAGTACCTTCCTCCGGAGATACCGGAACTTATTCTGTTTCAAGACTTAGAGCTCTGGATAATTTAATAGAACAGCTAAATCGAATGAAAGAATTAAAGGGTTGGAAGTTTCCTGAAATTAACAAAATGGAAACACCAGAGCTGGACTCCCTGATATCGGAGCTCTCTGACAGGATCCATTCGGGACTGCAGACAAACAGATCCTTTAAAACACCGATTGATACATCCGGTTTGCTTTTTAATCTGATGGCTTAGAAACATCTTCGACATTGGAATTTCAAAAAAGAGCAACTCAGATATTGTCACTATCTTCATAATAGTAAATTTATCGTAACTTCAGGTAATAAAGGGATTGTGTTTTCGCTCTCTTTCAATTGTACTGAAAGGTCCATGTCCTGGAAATACGCGTGTTTCATCCGGTAGCTGCAATAATTTATTTTTAATGCTATGGATAAGGATATCCATATTCCCTCCAGGCAGGTCAGTTCTTCCCACCCCCTCGAAGAAAAGTGTATCACCTGAAAATAAAAAATTCTGGGATTCACTGTAGAGACTTATTCCTCCAGGACTATGCCCTGGTGTTTCGATTACTTTAAGGTCAGAGTCAAACAGGAAATCTCCTTCTTTAAGAATTATATCTGCTTCGGGGATTGTATGTATTTCAATATTGTAGCTCAGAAGCAGTTCGGTGGAAATCCCTTCGATGCTTTTTGTGTGGATATCCTCAGATTCGGAACCAAAAAAATGAACTTCCTTTTCATGCACTGCCAGAGGGAGTTGTATTCCTTTATTGTAATAATAGTGCTGGATATCCTTAATTGAAGAGATATGATCGATATGGCCATGAGTGCATACTATACCCCTTGGGGTAAGGTTTTTACCTGTCATATGGGAGATGATCTTTTCTGTATCACCACCTGGATCTATTATTATACACTCTTTTTTCCATTCTGAAAAAAGATACGAATTTGTGGAGAAAACTCCTACTACAATACGATCTACCATGTTAATCTCTAGTTTAAGGTATTTACTGTGACATTACAAGCAATAGTTTATCAGCGACTGTTTATTATTATTATGGTTACTCTTTTTTTTATGGCGTCGTTCCATTGATTGGGGCTTTTTCTGTAAGGCGAATGTGGCGCCATTTCAGATCCAGGTTAATGACAGCTGCTCTCAAACCTTCTTTGTCCTACAGATCGGTTTATGGTAGTAATAAAGATGGGGAATATAGATTTTTTGGTTCCCTCCAGGCTGTACAGGATGAACACAGGATATGGCTGTCAGACGGTAATATATCTGTAAATGTCGACCTGGAGGGAGGTCCTGTATATATTCTTCCTCCGATCGTTGAAGGGGAGTTATTTAATACGAACTATTACCATCAGGATAACAGTCCCAGGAAGACCTATTGGAACAGGGTTTTTTCTCTGCCTGAGGGTACACGCTTTTTTGTTTCGGGACAGTTTGTCCATGAAAATGGTAAATCTTTCTTTACAAAAACAAAGGAAACGCCCCTTGCTGTTGTAATTTATGATTGTGAGGATTCAGTTTTTTTCAGTCATGCAGTTCTATCCGGCAGGCAGAGAAATGAGTATTGGAATGCTCTTACTCCCGGATCCCTCACTATCGGATCATTTACACTGTTTATATATTTTTATCTGCTCATCCAGATGCCGTATATGCGGTTTGCCGCAGTAACAGCAGTAACTTTCAGTCTGGTTCCTATTATGCCGTTTCTTCCCCCAGGGGTAGTATTTTACTATATTTACCGAAATTACTGGAAACGTGCACGAATTCTTAGGGCAGAGAGAGATATTCTGTTAATTCCGGTAAATTTCTTTTCTAAAGTAATGGATTTTCAAGAGGATAGCTCAGTTACCCTTGCCAGTGGTCTGAAATATGGTTGTTTTGTAAGAAGAACAAGAGATGAAGCCTTTGGTGTATTTGAGAATGCAGTTGAAAGGGATTTGTCTCTAAAAAAAATCCGGAATGATCAGGATAAATTCTATATATTCGGCTTGCTTTCCGTAAAAGGTAAAGACTATATGGCTGAAACTCTGGTTGTTCCCGGAAACCCGAATGAGCTGTCATTACACGCAACTAAAAAAGCAAGAAAATATGAGATAATATCAATTCTCTCATTTGGAATTGGTTTTTTTATGAATTTATTGATATTTCTCACTTTTCTAACCCTGATTGTTCCCTGAAAACTTTTGTGATGTTGCAAATATCCTAAGTTCTTTTTTTGGCAAAATCGACTGAAATTTTTCTGCCCCTGTATTCCATTCCATTCATTTTATCAACTGCTGTTTTACATAAATTTTCATTAAGATCAACGAATGAATAGTTATCCAGGACTTTAATGGGACCTATTGCAGTCGATTTAATATCGAGAGATTTCTGAAAAAGTTTCATGAGATCAGCAGGGTGAACCCTTCTTCTTCTTCCAATGCTGACAAAAAGAGTTTTCATGTTCCCTGGAACCGAAGACCCGGAAGTTTTTATTGTGATCCCTTCTGTATCCCTAAGTAGTTTTGCAGCAAAATAGGATCGTAAAAATATGGGAACATTTTTCTTGAATATCTTTCTGTACTCAGTTAGGCTATCTGGATTTGCCTTTATTTCCTGTACAATAGACTGTATTTTTGCTTCTAGTTTCTGTGTATCCATTGATGATTCTCCTGACGGTATAGTATCTAATTTCTCCCTATGTGTATACAGGAGAGTTTGAGGATGAGTTAACATCTTATTCATATTTCCAAGATGATCAATATTAGTAATAAATATCTGGAACTTTGTTTTTCTATTCAGTTTTGAGGCAATAAACAGCATATCCTGTTCAAATCTGGATTCTGCCGGATTTTCAGATAACAGTAATATTATTTTTTTAATTTCTGATAATACAATATTGTTTCTTCGTATATGATCAATAATCCTGCTGGTAGTGCCGACAATGATAGCAGGTTTTTTTCTGAACAGATGCAGATCATTTCCCGCCTTTCCTTCGATTCCCAGGGGAGCAAGGCTCATGTTGAATTTGTTTGCATTGCTCAGAATTAGAAATTCATGAGTAATTTTTTCGATTGAGCCGGGTAAATCGGTAAGTATAATAACCCTGGGAGAGCTATTTTTAGGGAATTGTGTCAGCATCAGGGGAAGAAGGAAGGCTATTTTAATTCCTTTTGCACCTTTTGTTTCTGCAACCAGATCTCTGTTTTTTAAAAGTGCAGAAAAAACATGTGACTGGAAAGATGTTGGTTTGATAAAACCGCACATTTTTAAAGCAGAATGAACAGTCGTAATTTTACTGTGATGCCTTATCGGGTATTCCAAACTAGTATCCTGCCTGATTTTCTTTAAAATCAGGATATATTCAGAGTTGAGCTTTGTCAAGAAATTGATAAAGACAGGGGGCAGAGTGAAGAAAATTGTAATAATTCTATTCTTGTTTATGGTTTCTATATCCGTTTTCGGAGAAATTTTCAGCTATAGGTATATTAAAGGTGAAAAATATAAAATAATTTCTGTTGTAGATGAAACTGTGTATATCGATGGGTTGTATCATCACAAAGCCAGGATATTGAATAAAATTTCAGTGGAAGTTCTTAATAGTTCAGAGGATGGTTCCTCTGGAGAGCTTGAAGCTAATTATTCAACTTCTGAAGAAAGAAGTGGAAATGTAAGAGTTTATTCTCTGGCCCAGGAGTATTATTCCAGGTTTAACAGGGACAGTACAGGTTTAATCGATATTGGTCCCGATTTTTTTATGCCGGTTGTAAGAAATGTCCCTCTTTTTGATGATGGGGATTACAAACCCGGGGATACCTGGAGTTCAAAAGGATATGAAGTTCATGATTTACGAAACGGATATGGAATAAAGGAAGCTTTTGGTTTTCCCATTGATGTCGATTATAAATATCTGGGAAAGGGGACAAAAGATGGAAAGGAGTACGATATTATCTCAATATTCTATTCTGTATAATATAAAACTCCGGAATATTTTTCCCGTTATCCCCTTTATCCTGTAAGGGTCACAGGCTACTCAGATCAGACTCTCTATTGGGATAATGAAATTGGCAGACCCTATTCCTACGAAGAGGAGTTTAGTATTCAGTTTAGTGTCTCCAATGGATCGACATATGAATTTACCGGAACTGCCGGAGCCCGGGTGACAGAATCTGAATATATGGATAAAAATAGAATTGCCAGCTCTATTGAAACCCGGCTGGAAAAGGAAAAGCTGGAGAATGCAGTGGTAAATATTGATGAAAATGGGGTAACCATAACTCTTGGAAGTATTAATTTTGGGGCAGATTCCTCCATTCTTAACTATGAGGAGAGACGAAAGCTTGATGTTCTTGTTGACATAATAAAAAATTATCCTGGAAGAGATATCCTTGTAACCGGACATACTGCTCTGGCAGGAACCGAAGCAGGGCGAATGGCCTTATCGGAAAAGCGAGCTGCGATAGTTGCTGAATATTTTATAGTTCAGGGTCTCAAAAAAAGAGAGCAGCTGATTATTGTCGGGAAAGGTGCAACAGAGCCGGTAGCAGATAACAGCACTTCTGAAGGAATGACCAGGAACCGAAGGGTTGAAATAACAATCGTTGAAAATTAAAATTAGAAGAAGGGCAGGTGATTAAAAATGGGAGCATCAGTGGTTCTCTACAGGGGAATTGAAAAAACTGTAAGTAATATTGAAGAAGGTTTTGAGGAAAAGAAAAATAAAATAGGAGATCTTTTTATTAAATCAGGGTTTATGGTTCCTGATGATCTCCTGGAGGATTTATTTCAGTTTTATATTGACCGGGGAGATCTTCAGGATTTAAATGATGACTCTCTCCGCAACTTTGCCTATCATCTTGTAGATGTTATTGATTTATTTTCAATGGACTATGATTTAGCAAAGGACTCTCTTGAACTGGATGAATGGGTAACTCTAAGGAATCTTTTTTCAACATATTCTGACGATATTGATGATGATCTGCTAACTTATGTAATGCAGCTGGCTATTGAAAAGGGAGCGTTTCGTTAGGGGCGAAGGGCCGTTCGCTCCTAACGAAATTTATGACCATATCCCCTGTTCAATTAGCTGCTGTGTAACAGCATCTGCCCAGCCTCTGTTTGCATGGGGGTTTGCAGGACTTGGATGCAGTATTGAAGTTATTGTGTATCTATCCTTCTTTTCCAGGGATGCTGCTACTCGTTTAAGATTTTTCTCGGCATATTTCCCGATTCCTACAAGGTACTCCGGTTCCAATATAAGGATTACTTTCTTCAGATGGATATCGCAGATATGTGTCAGTAGATCTCTTTCTCCTGGGGAAAGTTCGTCAGGAGTAAGGTTTTTTCCGGTCTCCTCCATAAAAATAAGAGGACAGTAGTTTTCAACATAGTTATCTTTAAAGAAATTATCTGCATTTCCGAACCTGGTTTCCATAAGACCCCATAATCTCCTTCCGCTCACTTCGCTTCTTCTGCATTCCCATCCCTGAACAGGGCGTTTGGGATGGGAGGTTTTCGGCTGGTGAATATTCCCCTCGATTTTTAGCCAGTCTCTTGTGTAGCTGATCTCTCCGAAGGGGATTCCTGTCTGAGCCATTCCCCATGGTCCCGGGTTCATTCCGAGAAAAAGGGCACGTTTTTTCCCGGAGGCATACCTTCTTATATAATATTCATGAGTTTCTGCAGCATATCTCAGGGGGTTGTAAATATGATTGACTTTTCCCCCAAACTTCAGATTATCCGCTGCATGAGCCAGAGTTCTTGAAGTATTAAGAATTTCATTGATTGATGAATCCATTGAGTTGTCCTGGTTTAGATTTACTGTATTGTCAAATTAAGATAGATATTGATTTGGTCAACTGATCCCCGGAATAGTTCTGAATGAATTATTTTTATTTTAATACCTGGAATTATACCCGGTTTACCGAATCGGAGCCCTTTAAATATATATCCGGCACTGACACCAATACCCGATCCAGATTCTACTGCTCCCGAATAACTGAGATCTGTATTTGGAATAAGAAGTGAATATCCAAGATCCAGACCCATTGTCAGATCGATAGGGAACGGGGTGAATTCAATTCCCCCTGAGAGGAGTAGGGAATAGAGCTGGAAAAGACCAGTCTTGTCTGAGTAACTGTCAAGACCGGTAGTGAGTGATGTATTCCAGGACAGCTTCTCGGTCATTTTACTGCCAAACTGGAAATAGATAGTCCCGGGAAACCGGATAAGAGATCCTGAATCCATGGAATCGGTGGTTGTTTTGATAAGTGGGGGGTACGCAGCATAGAAGGATCCTATGCCCATTTGATAAACAAATCTGGTTTTACCGGACAGGGGTTTCCCGGCAGGTGTAATTTCCTGTGAAAAACCGGAACTCACAAACAGTAGAATAAAAATAAGGGAAAAGAAAAGTTTTCGCATTTTTCACCCCCGGAATAGTTATAATTACCGGCGATCGGAGTTGAACCGATACACCCTTGCGGGCGGCAGATTTTGAGTCTGCTGCGTCTACCAATTTCGCCACGCCGGCATATTATGAGGCTTACGTTATCCTATAAATGGAGAATAATCAACTGAGATAATTTCAAAAATGAAATATTTCTAAAATCATCTTTTAGTGAAGAACTGGCTTTTAAAGTTCAAAATGTGATACATTCCTTTTTATGTGGTTGTTTGGAAAGAGAAAAAAAGCGGAAAAAGAGAGTATAGTCAGGGAGTTTTGGGAGTATCATTTCAGCCGGATAAGTAATAACAGGTTTGAACTTGAGGATACCAGTGATTTAAAGTCAGAAATAGTAAATTCGTCCCTCAGCTTAACAGCAAGGAGACCAGATGTATTTGTCTGGAGTGTCAATAATCATTACAGGTACAGAGATTTTGTACTTGATGCCGGTTTTTCCATAGCAAAAAGCAATGGTCATTCTGCAGGAGGAATTCTTTTTCGCTATGCAGATGATAGAAATTACTACTATATGATGGTTTCCGAAGACGGTTATTTCAGGCTGGATATTGTCTTTAACGGAACTCCCAGGATACTTATACCATGGACTGTCTGTGAATTTAATGATCAGGATGAAATAAAAATCAAAATTATTGCCCATGGTTTTTCAATTGCGCTGTTTGTGGATAATATCTGGGTTGGTGAAATTGAAGATGACACTATTGATGCAGGGTATATTGCTTTTGGAGGGCAAAATTATTCCAATGAGGGGATAGCTCGTTTTAATCTAAGGGAAATACGCCTGGAATCCCGGGGTGTTGAAGTTGAACTGATATATTTCAGCCGTGTCAGGGAGGGGTCTGTACCTGTTGAAAATAGAAAACGACTTGCCGATAGATTATTTGAATCGGGACAGTATGGAGCTGTTCTGGTTCAAATAAAAAAGATAGCAAAAACAAATTCTCCGGATACTGAGCTTACCTTTCTTTTAGCCAGGAGTTTAAGTCTTCTTGGTTCTAATGAAGAGGCTCTTAAAGTCATGGATAGTAATATTCTAAATGGGGGAGATTTAACAGAAGAACTGCTTATCGAGAAAGCCGGTTTATTATACAGAATGAACAAGTTGCTGGAACTAAAGGAGCTACTGGACAGCTGTTCTGAAATTCTTGCAGAGAATCCTTTTCTCCTGAATCTTATGGGGAATGCCGAAGACGGTCTTGGTATGTTCGGTATGGCTGTCAGCTGGTATGAGAAGGCATGCAGCAAAGATGACTATAATGGAATATACCGGATGAATTTAGCAAGAACTCTCGAAAAAACAGGAGCCAGGGAGGAGGCTTTCTCTCTTTATCATGAAGCTGCTGTTTTATTTTTTAGGGATGAAAGTTTTATTGAACTGAGGGAAATGATTTTAGGCATGAACAGGTTAAAGCCGGGAAGTCAGGAGAGCAGAATACTGGAGGGAAAGGTTCTTTTTCAGGAGGGAAATACTCAGGAAGCCTTTGATCTTTTTCAAAAACTGAGGAAAGAGGGTGTTGATGACACAACTGTTGATTTTTTATTTGGAATACTTTTAAAGGAGAGGAATAGAAAAAAAGAGGCACTTATACTCTTTAAGTCTGCTGCAGAAAAGGAAGAAGCCTGTTATCCTTACTGGTTCCGGTATGGGGAAACTCTCCACCTTATGGGACTTCCGGCAGAAGATGCTGTTTTAAAAGCTATTGAACTTGAACCGGATAACCCCTGGGCCAGTAATCTCTACGGTCTTATTCTTATTTCAGAGGACCGATATGAGGAAGCGAAGGTAATTCTTAACAAGGCTCTGGATCTTGAACCGGATTCAGTTGATATTTTGATTAATTATTCCACTGCTGCAGCCCGTGTTGACGGGATAGAAATTGCACTTGAGCTTTTGTTGGAGAAATCTGATATACCTCCAGTGCAAAATCAGTTTGGTAATCTTCTCTATGATTCAGGTGATTTTGAAAGAGCAGTGGAGGCATACCGTAAAGCTGTCGCTGGTGATCCTGAAAACAGGAGCTACAGGGAAAATCTGGCATCTGCATTTATAAAACAGGACTATATACTGGGGGCAGAAGAAATTTTATCTTCCCTTATGGAGGAATATCCGAATTCTGCAACTTTGGAGATGATAGCACAGGTTGCTTTTCGAAAAGGGGAATACCGGAGGGCAGATATTTCCTTCCTTGAAGCAGTTAAGCTTGAACCGGAGAATTACAGAATACTGTTGAACTATGGTGATTTTCTCTATACCCGGCTGGATTACAGTGCTGCAGGAGAAATTGCTTCCAGGGTTTTGTCTGAATATGCTAAAGATGAAGCAGCTGTAGGTGAAGTGGAAAAGAAGGATGCAGAGCATCTGTTGTCCATGGTTCAGACTGCTCTGAATGATACTTATAATTGTTCCAGCTGCGGCCGGGAGTGGATGGTACCGAAAAATATAGCTGTAATCAATACTGTCAGGCTTCATGGTGAGCCGGATGGAGATTCGCCTGCAGGAAAATGTTAAGTCTGCGGAAAGGTTTATTGTGTTGCCTGTGCAGTTGACCACATTAGAAACAGCAGGTTTGTATGTCCTGATTGTGATGAATATCTTAAATTATCCGAGAATTATTTAAAATACCTTGCAATGGAATATACCGACTGACAGGATCCTGAATAGGTATTTGCTGATTATTCCGACTTGACAAATCCATACCAATAAGTAAGATTACCTAGATACAATTCTGTGTAACGTATCTGTTTTAGGAAGTAGATGTATGATAATAAATAAATCTGTTATATTCTCTTTTATTGTTTTTGTTTTAGGTTTCTTTACTCTTGGAGCTCAGGATATACTGACTGCCGCTCAGTTTTTTGACTCAATCTCTGAGCAATATGGTTCTGTGGATGATTATGAGGCACGGATTACAATAAATACCGGTAAGGTTGAAATGGTCGGGATCCTCTTTTATAAAAATCCAAACATGCTCAGAATAGATTTTTCTGAACCTGAGGAACAGGTTATTTCTGTTAAAGATAACCTTCTTACACTCCATATTCCGGATCAGAATGTTATAATGCAGCAGAAACTTCAGGATCACTCTGATGCTGCACTTGCAGTTATGGCAAGTAAGCAGGGACTTGATCTATTGAAAAGAGGATATAGTGTTGCTTTCCTAAAAGGCCCGGATCCCGTTCCTCTGGAGGATGGTTCCGATGAGCTTGTCAGGAAGTTAAAACTGGTATGGCGTCAGACTGATGAAGGTTACAGACAGATTGAGATGTCTGTGGACAGTGACGGGATGATAAGGCGAATGAAGGGTCTTACGGTAAACTATGAAACTTTTCAGTTTGATTTTACTCAGATCAGAATAAATCAGAATATACCGGAGGCAAGATTTCAATATGATCCCCCTCCTTCTGCATATGTAATGAATAATTTTCTATTTGAACCGGAAGAGTAAATATGGATACATTTGGAGAAATTTTACGATCATCAAGAGAAAAAAAAGGTTATTCACTGGAGCAGGTAGCAAGGGATACAAATATTGCAAAGAAATATTTGAATGCTCTTGAAGAAGAAGATTTTTCAATTTTTCCCGGAGAGCCCTATTTAGTCGGTTTCTTAAAAAACTATTCTGAGTACCTTGGGCTTGATCCTGTCGAAATGGTTACTCTTCATAAAAATATGAGGCTCCAGGAGCAGCCTGTTCCGATTGATGAACTTTTGGATACTGGAAAATCACCATATAAGGTTACAGTGCTAATAGTGTTGGCGGCTTTGGTTCTTGGGATTGGAGGATACTTTCTCTATCAGTATGTCAGTACCCTGCCGGAAAAAGCAGCTGTTGCAGAGCCTGTTCCTGTGGAGGAACCAGTTACTAAGTTTTCCTATGACCTTTCTTCCGTAGATATTGAGGACAGATTTCCCGAAGGGACAGAGCTGGAGCTTCTTGTTTTTGAAAAAACTTTTAATCTCGGAATAGACAGTGTCGGGTCGGATATTATCCTCTCATATTCAGGTGGAGATATTGTCTTTAATCTTGGAGATGAAAAGGATGTAGATCTTGATAATGACGGGAATCCTGATATATCCTTTACTGTAAATGACATTGACATCAATGCTAAAACTGCAGTATTGAAAATGGCTTCAATAAAAAGTGCTGCAGGAAATATTTCCCAGGTGAAAGGATCGCCGGTTCCGGAGCCTGGTTTGTCAAATGTAGAATCCAGGAATCGTAGAGTATCAGTTATTCTGGAATCTCCTACAGCTGATCCTTTTGTCCTGAAAGTAGTTTTTCGGGGGTATACTCTTGTTCGATACCTGGTTGACCGAAATGAGAGGGTTGAACAGTATTTTGACAAGGGAGAAGCTTTTCGTCTGGATGTTAACAGGGAAGTAATGCTGTGGATCTCCAATTCCGGATCTTTTAAAGCAAAAATATCAGGTGTTGATGTTAATCTCGGTGCTCCCGGTGAAGTTTCAGCACATATTATAAAGTGGACACGAATTCCGGACAGTGGTAGATATAAGCTGGAATTAATTCCGGTTTATTAGAAGGGATAAAGGGGAAGAAGACTAATTGACTTCCTTTAATAAATGTTATTATGCAAAAAATAAAAGACAACAAAAAGAAATTTTATCTGGAAAATCTGGGATGCTCAAAGAATCAGGTAGATGCTGAGGTAATGATAGCTTCTCTTGGAAAAGAGGGGTGGGAGTATGTCAGCAGTTCTGACGATGCAGAGCTGATAATTGTAAATACCTGTGGATTTATCGAAGCTGCGAAACAGGAATCTATTGATACAGTGATGTCCCTAAGAGAAAACTATCCGGAGAAAAAAATTCTTCTTGCAGGTTGTTTTGCCCAGAGATACGGTTCTAAGCTTCTTGATAAACTGCCGGAGATTGATGGTGTTTTCGGTAATCTTAATCTTGAAATGGTGACCAGTGCAGTCTCATCAGTAGTAAAAGGTGAAAGATCAGCTCTCCTTCCCCTGGAAGGATCTTCCCGGCCTGAACGAAAAAGACTGTTGTCTTTTCCCGGAACAGCCTATGTGAAAATATCTGAGGGGTGTAACCACAGGTGCTCTTACTGTGCTATTCCGTTAATTCGGGGAAATCTCCGGAGCAGGAGTGTTGAATCTATACTTGCTGAGATAAGAGGATTGCTCGATAAAGGCGTTATCGAGATAAATCTTATTGCCCAGGATCTTTCAGCTCTTGGAACAGAGAAAAAAGAGAAAGATTTTGTAAGACTTTTAAAGGAGATATCTTCTCTGGAGGGGAATTTCTGGATACGACTCCTCTATATTCATCCTGATAATTTCCCTCTGGAACTTACTGATATCGTGAATTCAGATAAAAGAATTCTTCCCTATTTTGATATACCTTTCCAGCATGCTTCGGCAAAAATTCTTAGGAAAATGGGGCGCAAAGGGAATAGTTCGAATTATCTTGAGTTAATCTCAGCTATAAGAGATAGAATCCCCGGGGCAGTTATAAGGTCTACTTTTATGGTAGGTTTTCCGGGAGAGGATAGCTCTGCCAGGAAAGATCTTCTGAATTTCCAGGAAAGGCTGAGATTGACTGGGTCGGTATTTTTATATATTCCAGAGAGGATGATACCCGGGCATATTCTTTTCGTGGAGATTTTGGACACCGTCTTGCCCTTCCGGGAGCTTCCAGATTAAAACGAAAGCTGGAAATGCGTCAGTTACAGATAACAGAGAAGCGAATGGAACGTTTTGTTGGAATGGATCTTGATATACTTGTCGAGGAAAGGGTAAAGGATGAGTCTGTTTCTCTTGGCCGGGGATATCTTCATGCCGCTGAAGTGGACGGTTCTGTAGTTATTCTCTCTGGGAAACCGGTTCCGGGCACCCTTGTGAGATGCAGGATTATTAAACGTAATGGTATAGATCTGGAGGCAGTTCCTGTTGATGAATTGTGAGGATAACAGATATCTAAATGGTCTGAATAGTCAGCAGTACGATGCTGTTATGCATGAGGGCTCCCCTCTTCTGATTCTTGCCGGCGCAGGTTCGGGCAAGACGAGGGTTATTACTACAAAAATTGCACATCTGGTTTCTACTGTCGGAATAGATCCCAGATCCATATTGGCAGTTACTTTTACAAATAAGGCAGCTGGAGAGATGAGAGAACGGGTTTTGAAAATGGTTCCTCAGGCTGAGGGTGTTATGATCCGAACTTTTCATTCTTTCGGTTCATGGCTTCTTAGAAGAAATGCAGAGATTCTTAATCTTCAGCAGAGATTTTCAATATATGATGATGATGATTCATTAAGCCTTCTTCATTCTGTTTTTAGTGATTATAAGAGGAAAGATTTAAAGTCCTATGGACGATGGATAAGCAGGGCAAAGGACTACTCCCTCTATCCTGATGATGATCTCAGCTCAATCTCATTTGACAGGAGGCTGCCCGAAATGTACAGAGCCTATGAAAAGCGGCTGAGAGAAGTGGGGAGTGTCGATTTTGGGGATCTCATTCTTCGGTCAGTGGAGCTTCTTGGAAACAATATAAACATCAGGAGGAGACTCCAGGATAGATTTCAGGTGATACTTGTCGATGAATATCAGGATTCAAATATTGCTCAGAATGAACTTTTAAAGCAGCTCTACAGTGGTATGAATTATATCTGTGTAGTTGGAGATGATGATCAGTCTATCTACAGCTTTCGGGGAGCAGAGGTTAAAAATATTGTAACCTTTCCCGAAAGTTTCAGAGGAGCGGAAATTATTAAGCTCGAAGAGAATTACAGGTCTACCGGAAATATATTAAAAATAGCCACGAGAGTTGTAAGTGTAAACCGGGGAAGGCTTGGTAAAAAATTATGGACCAGGAAAGAGGACGGTCCCATGGGAGTTGTTAAGATTGTTGCGAACCAGGACAAGGAAGCTGAGTTCTGTGCATCCCTTCTCGGGGACGGCAATCTCGATGGAACTGCAATTCTCTACAGAACAAATGCCCAGTCTCTCAGTTTGGAGTCATACTTCATTAATCATAAAATCCCCTATAAAATCGTGGGTTCTCTCAAGTTTTATGATAGGGAAGAGGTAAAGGATGTTACTTCGCTTTTTTCTCTTTTCCTTAATCCCCGGGATGAAATTGCTTTTAGAAGGATAATTAATAAACCTTCCAAAGGCATTGGGAAGGTAACTGTTAATAAAATTGTGGAAACTGCATTAGCGGAAGGTATGGATCTCCTAGAGGCTTCCAGGCGGCTCTCTTCAGGGTTGTCAGCGAAAGCTTCCAGGGGTGTCGGGGAATTTGTAAAACTCTTTGATGAACTGGATGAGCTCGTAGATATAGCAAATCTGGCAGAATTCTCAAATCAGGCAATCCATAATTCCGGAATACTGGAATATCACAGAGCTCAGGATGAAATTGCTCTGACTCAGAAGGTTAAAAACCTTGAAGAGATGGTTAATGCTGCTTCAAAATACCCGGAAGGGAGGGATGGACTGCTCTCTTTCCTTGAGGATATGGAGCTTGACAGATCTCGCCTGGCCGGATCAGATCCCTCTTCACTTAAGGGTGTAACACTGATTACAATGCATAATACCAAGGGTCTGGAATTTGACAGAGTGATAATTGTAGGAATGGAAGAGGGACTTTTCCCCTCGCGTCCGGAAGAGAGTGATGATGATCTGGAAGAGGAACGACGTATCTTCTATGTAAGTATAACCAGGGCAAAAAAAGAGATCTACTTTACTTCCTGCCGACAGCGCAGGCTCTGGGGTAAACTGAATTTTCAGACTCCTTCCAGATTTTTGAATGAAATTCCCCGGGAATACCTTTTAGATTCTTCAGGATCAGATTCAACAGGATATTCAAAAAATGAATATCCTCCCGGAAGCTATGTGTATCATGATGATTATGGTTCGGGACAGGTCATAAAAGAGTGGAATAATGGTAAAGAAGTTCTGATTATAGTAAGATTTGAATCTGGGAGAACAGCGCAGTTTATCCCTAAATATGCAGGTCTGGAAAAAATTTCCCCTGAAAATGACTGGTGATAATAATGAAGAAGAGTAGTAAGTCAATACCAAAAATTAAAAGATCCAGGGGGTATCTTCTCTATGATACCCATGGGAAAAGATACCTGGATCTTTTCCTGGATAACGGCAGAGCCATTCTGGGGCATCGGCTTGATGGTATTTCCGGAGTAATAAAATCTACTGTGTCAAAAGGGCTGACAGCTGCTTATCCATCAATATATGAGAATCGCCTGGAGAAGCAGTTAAGGCAGCTGTTTCCTTTTGTCAGGGAGTTTCTTGTTTTTGGAAATATGGAGAGAGCTGTTAGTGCACTCTTTTCGGGAAAAAAAATGGGCAGTAGAGAGGCTGCTTTTGTTGATTTTCCCTCTTTAACAGATAAGTATGGGGTGTGGCGTCCATTTTGGGATAATACTTTGGACTGGAGCAGGTTTAAGTACTTTATACCTGTTCTTCCCTCAATAGGATCTTTCGGTCCTGTAGTCATCTGCAGCAACACCGATGAAGCTGTTACCGGATCAGATCTGCTTTCACCCATGTTCTATGATATACTCATAAAGTCAGTTGTCTCGTTAAGACGATCTCTGGATGAAAATAATCCGGGACAGAAGGATTGTTTTGATTCCCCTGTCTGGACTAGGGAAGGAATATATCTCCGGTTTAATATTGGTGGAACGGAATATTCAGCACTTTTTGAAGAAGCCTTGAAATGTGGGATTCTTCTGCCTCCTGAGGAGGATATTCCTGGAATAATTCCTCTTAGGTTTGAATCTGGTCAGATTAAGGCATTCAGAAAGATGATAAGGAGTGAATATGGTTCTTAATGAAATGGTAACAGTTATTTCCCGGATTTCCTTTGGTGCAATTGCTACTTTCATGGCTATTCTCTACTGGTCCCATACCAGAGACACTGCATGGATGCTTATAATCATAGCTGTCATTATTCATTATGGACAGATTATGTATTCTATTTTTATTAAATTCGGGATTCTGGGGTCTGATTTCTTTATTATACCAGGATTACTGGATATAGGTACCCTTCTGTCAGTTCTTCCTTTGATTTTTATCTCTATTGCTTTTATTGTACTAATGGTGCGCTATAACAGAGGCTAGGTTCAGCAGTCGGTATTTTGACAATTAAGAGAGTCCATAACAGTAATTCCTGCACGTTGGCCTTTTTCTGGAAAATTCGATTGACAAGAAATATAACTTTTCCTATCATTTATTACTATGACTGTCAGGTATTTAATATTTATTATTGCTGTTATTTTTTTGTCTGTCCTGTTTATAAGGTTCAAACAGGATGAATCTAGGGGTGCTGGGGAGAAAAAAATACAGTTTACAGCCATTCCCGACCAGGATGAAAGCCGTTTGACTGAAAGGTTCAGTCAAATTGCCTTATATCTCTCGAAAGAAACCGGAGTTGAATTTGTGTATATTCCTGTAAAATCCTATGCCGCATCTGTGGCTGCATTTAAGAATGGAGAAGTTCAACTTGCATGGTTTGGCGGATTATCCGGTGTCAGGGCAAGAAGGGCTGTAGCAGGTGCCAGAGCCATTGCCCAGGGAGAAGAGGATAAGCAATTTGTTACTTATTTCATTGCCAATTACAGGACTGGTCTGACTTATTCCCAGCAGCTTTCGAAAGAGCTGGAGGGGCGTACATTTACATTTGGTTCAAAAGGTTCGACATCCGGGCGTCTTATGCCGGAGTATTATCTTCGTAAAATATTTAACAGAACTCCCGGGAAAATTTTTAAACGTGTCGGCTATAGTGGTAACCACTCCAAAACCATCGCTCTGGTTCAATCCGGTTCTTACGAGATCGGTGCTGTAAATTATCGAGTCTGGGAGAAAGAGCTAAAAGAGGGGAAAATTGATCTGACAAAAGTATCGGTAATCTGGAAAACACCTGAATACACAGACTACAACTGGACCATAAGGCCTGATGTTACAGAAGATTTCGGAACAGATTTTATAGATATTGTGCAAAACGCACTCTTAAGTCTGGAGAACCGGGACATTCTGGACACATTCCCCAGAAAGTCATTTATCAAAGCAGACAACAGCATGTACGATGCCATTCTGGAAACCGGTTTGGCAATCGGAATTTTCGATGAGTAGTACTTTGTCTCATTTGAATCTGAAAAATTTCACCTTCTCCTATCCACAGGCCGAAAACCCTGTTTTAACAAATATAAATCTCACTTTTAAAGATGGTGAATCTGTTGCCCTGATCGGTCCCAGCGGTGCCGGAAAGAGTACATTACTGAATCACCTTAAAAGGAAAACACCCCAATCATCCATGATCCACCAGGAATACCTTCTTGTTCCACAGTTATCTGTATTTCACAATATTTTTATGGGTCGCCTGGATAAAAACCGAACCATTTATAATTTGATCAATCTGATATATCCCCTAAGGAAAGAGAGGGCGAATGTGCAGAGAACAGCCAGACTTCTCGATATGGACAAATTTATCGATGTACAATGTCGAAAGCTTTCGGGTGGTGAGCAGCAGAGGGTGGCTGTGTCCCGGGCACTATACAGAGATTCCAGTCTGTGTTTTGCCGATGAGCCTGTTTCTGCCATGGATCCCGAAAATGGAGAAAAAACCATCTCTTTGCTGACTACTGGCAGAACAACGATTGCCTCAATGCACAATACGGAATTGGCCCTAAAGTATTTTGACAGAATTGTTGCATTGAAAAACGGCGGGATCCATTTTGATCTCAAGCCATTAGATGTAGATGCAGGAGAATTAAAAGAGCTCTACAGCGAATGAGAAAAACTACCCTGATTTTTATTGCACTGGGAATATTGTCTTTTTTTTTGCTGATATCGAGATCCTTACTTTAGAGCCCTGGACAGAATTAGGTCGTATTCTGAAAGGGGTAATAACACCCGATATCTCTGTGCTGTTTTATTTAAAGGAAGCTGTTTTGAATACAGTGGCTTTTGCATTTACAGGAGTATCCATAGCTATTGTATCGGGATCTCTTTTCGCACCTTTCTACAAATATAAATTAGTTCGCATTGTTCTGACAATTTTCCGATCCATACACGAAATATTCTGGGCTTTTATTTTTCTCCCTGTATTCGGATTAAATTCTGTTACAGGAATTTTTGCTATTGCTGTCCCCTATAGTGCCATTTTTGCGAAACGGTTTTATGAAATTTACCAGAGTACAGATCTTCGTGCCTGTAATGAACTTCCCCGTAACAGCAGCCCTGTCCTGCGCTTTCTCTTCGGAGCACTTCCTCTGTTGTACGAAGAGATGCGGGAATTTTCCAGTTACAGAGTTGAATGTGCCATTCGTTCCAGTGCCGTACTGGGCTTTATTGGGTTACCCACTTTGGGTTTTCATCTGGAAAGCTTCTTCAATGAGGGGAAGTACTCCCAGGCTTTTGCTATACTGCTTCTCTTTTATGTTATAATCGGAACAAAAAAATATTGGCTGCGCAGGAAGCTGGTTCCTGTTTATTTCTTAACAAGTATAATTTTCGTTTGGGGAAATACTCATGTGGTCTGGGCAAATATTGTAAGATTTTTCACATATGATATTATCCCCTGGCCCATGAGACGGGATGGTTTTATTAATAATACAAAACAGATTCTCTGGCGTCCTTCAGAGACGATTGACTGGTTTTTTACACTGTTACGGGGAGAGGTTCTGCCGGGAGCAAGGGATACGCTGATACTGACTCAAATTACATTTCTCCTGTCGGGTGTTTTCGCCATATTGTTTATTGGTTTGATTGTCAGGAAGATTAATAAGCCCCTGAGCAGAAAATTTAACAGGATTCTGCTATTGGTATTAAGGTCTACCCCGGAATACATAATTGCCTATATTGCTATACAGCTTTGGGGCCCCTCAATGGTGCCGGGAATTGTCGCTCTTGTACTGCATAATTCTGCGGTGGTGACAATACTCACAATCAGAAATGCCGATTCCCTTGTATTGCCACTTGATGTTGCAAAAGGTAAAATTAACTGCTTTTTTTTCCATATATTGCCTCAAATATACAGTTCATTTCTGGGAAACCTGTTTTACAGATGGGAAGTGATGGTTAGGGAATCCTCCATCCTGGGTGTACTGGGAATATACACTCTCGGATTTTATATTGATAGTGCCATATCCGATGACAGGATGGATAAAGTTATTTTCCTGATAATGTTTATGTCGATAATTAATATTGTTATCGATAGTGTTTCGAATAAGGTCAGGAGTGTACTGCTGGAATAGTCGATGGAGGGACGGAACCGGAAAAAGCTGTCCGGAAAAGCTGGTTTGCAGCCAGGGGAAGACTTTCCCCTTTATAATCGGGACTGTAATGAAGCGTAGCCGAACAGTAGTGTTAACACTGAGCGTAGTCGAACAGTAGTGTGTAGTCGAACAGTAGTGTGTAGTCGAACAGTAGTGTGTAGTCGAACAGTAGTGTGTAGTCGAACAGTAGTGTTAACACTGAGCGTAGCCGAAGTGTTGACATTATCATCCAAATATGAAAAACTGCACATCACTTTTAGTAGTGGTTACATTATCAGTTTGAATTTAAATATAAAGGCAGAGAAAGCAATGGAAACGATTTTTGTTAAACCAAAAGACGTTGTAAGAAAGTGGTTAATTATAGATGCAACCGGGAAAAAACTCGGGCGTGTAGCTGTAAAAGCTGCCAATCTTCTTCGTGGTAAACATAAACCAGAATTTACTCCTCACCAGGAAGTTGGGGATTATGTTATTATTATTAATGCAGATAAGGTTGAAGTAAGCGGAAATAAGGAAACACGAAAGATTTATTACAGACATTCGGGTTATCCAGGAGGGCTTACTGCTGAAAGGTTTATCGATATGATAGGCAGAAAACCCACTTATCCCATAGAACATGCAGTTAAAGGGATGCTTCCCAATGGACGTCTTGGAAGGACTCTCTTTACAAATCTCAAAGTATATGCAGGCTCAGATCATCCACATGCAGCTCAAAAGCCTGAATTACTCGAATTTTAAGGTCAGGAGAAGATAAACGTGGTTAAGAATCTTGCATTAGGAACAGGACGAAGAAAAACTGCTATTGCACGGGTTTTCCTAAGAGAGGGAAACGGTAAAATAAGTGTTAATGGCAAGAATGTTGATGATTATTTTGGTAACCCCAGTTTTGTTTATGTTGTAAAACAGCCCTTGGGAGTTACTGCAACAGAAGGTAAGTATGACCTGCTGATTACTGTAAAGGGTGGTGGTCCCTCCGGACAGGCTGGTGCCTGTCGTCATGGTATTTCCAGGGCTCTTGTTGAGTATGATGAGACAAATAAAGCTGCTCTAAGAGCAAATGGATTTCTTACCAGGGACTCCAGGATGGTTGAAAGAAAGAAATTTGGACAGAGAGGCGCCAGAAGGAAATTCCAGTTCTCAAAACGTTAAACAAACGATTCTTGAAATCAGGAGAGGAGCAGGGAGAGGTAAAACTGAGGTTTTACTCTCTGGCGGCTCCTCTTTTTTTGTTACCCGGAGAATGGTTGATGAAAATGATCTCAGTGCAGGAACTGCTCTTTCAGAATTACAGATTACGTTACTCAGATCACATGGAGAGTATATTTTTGTTAAAAGGAAGGCTTTTGAACTTCTGGGATTCCGTGAGCATTCTGTTTATCAGTTAAAGCAAAAGCTGCTTCAGAGAAATTTCAGCTTAGATATTGTAGAGAAGGTTCTGGAAGAATTGATTCTGGATGGTTCAGTTAGTAATACAAGGTTTATGGAAATCTGGCTGAGTAATCGTCTTCGAAGGCATCCTGAAGGTTTCCGGGCTCTTTTTGCCGGCTTGATCAGGACTGGAATCTCTTCATCGGAGATACTGGATTATCTGATACCTTACATGGAAACTGTTGATTCTGAGAAACTGCTGAAAGCAGCCGCCGGGAAAATTATGAAAAACAGGAAAGTTACAAAGGATAAACTCATAAAAAGTCTAGGTTCCAGGGGATTCGATACGGCTCAGATAATCCAGTACATTGAACAAAACTTTTCAGGTAAGGATGACTCTGCAACTGAAAGATAAAAGTATCTTTTCAAAAATAAGCTGTTACCATAGATCTTATGGGAGTCTCCGGGGCAAAAGCCTCTGGCAGAAATCTTCTTGACATATTGGACTTTTTTGCTATACTCATTGATGTTAGAGAAAGTGTTCCGGCAGAATTTTTGAATGAGGTATATTATATGAAAAAAAGGGTTAAAAAAGTTAGAATTTTTTCTGCATTGGAAGTTGCAAATATCTGCGGTGTTGTAAATCAGACTGCAATAAACTGGATCAAGAGTAATCATTTAAAAGCATTTACCACCCCTGGAGGGCAGTATCGAATCTACTCAGAAGATCTTATCGACTTTTTGAATACCAGGGGAATGAGAATACCCGATGAACTTGCAGTTATTATCACGGATCATAAAAAAAGAAAAAAAGTTATTATTATCGATGATGATAAAGATCTTAATGAAATGATGAAGCTTATGTTTATTAAGAGCCTCGAAGATTATGAAATTATTCAGGCCTTTGATGGCTTTGAAGCCGGTAAGCTGCTTGCATCAGAAAAACCTGATGTAGTTATTCTGGATATAGATCTTCCCGGAGTTAATGGTCATCTTCTGTGCACCCGAATTAAGGAAGATAAGAATCTTAATTCTCCTGTTGTTATTTCCATCAGCGGTCTGAATGATACCTTCGAAGAGGAAAAAATTCTTTCTGAGGGTGCAGATGCTTTTTTTACCAAGCCTCTGGATTTCGATAAAATAATAACAGCCTTAAAAGATCTTGTAGAAACGAGGACTGTATAGTATGTCGGTTTCTCCACAATTTGTTCTTCTCGTAGAGGATGAGGATTCTGTCAGGTTGACATTGCGGGATTATCTGCAGAAAAAGGGTCATAACATGCTTGTTGCATCTGATGGTGTGAGTGCGATCAAGCAGCTCCTTGATCACGATATAAGTATTATTATTTCCGATTACCGTATGCAGGTGCTCGGGGGTGATTACTGGGTGAAGTTTCTGGATAGGTACTGTAAGGATAAGCATATTGTAATTACCAGTGGATTTCTTCGTCCTGATTTTTCCATTCCTTTTGAGGTTATCTATAAACCCTACGAATATGAACAAATTTCGGAACTTATTAACGAGCATTTAAATTCTTCAAAACCCCTTGAAGGATAAATCTTTAACAATAAAAGTTTACGGCCGGGTTCAGGGAGTAGGATTCAGGTTTTCAGCACAACGTGCAGCTGTTTCTTTCGGGGTTGCGGGCTGGGTGCGTAACGAATGGGACGGTACAGTTCTGATCCATTGTGAGGGGGAAGTCTCCTCTGTAGATCAGTTTGTTAATTGGTGCAGGAAGGGACCCTCTCTGGCTCATGTTATATCCCTGGATATAACTGTACTTCCCTATCAGGGGGTTCATTCAGGGTTTAAAATTGATTATTAAAAGGAAAAACAGACGCCCTTCCGGGCGCCTGATACAGAAAATCCCAATACTTATTTCTTTAAATTGTAGAAGGCTTTAATTCCAGGGTAGGAAGCTGTTCCTTCCAGATAATCCTCAATTCTCATAAGCTGATTGTACTTTGCAATTCTGTCAGATCTGCTCATTGATCCTGTTTTGATCTGACCTGTTTCCAGTGCTACTACAAGATCTGCAATAAAGTTATCTTCAGTTTCTCCTGAACGGTGGGAGACAACTGCGGTGTAACCTGCTTTCTTTGCCATTTCAACAGCCTCGAAAGTTTCTGTCAGTGTTCCGATCTGGTTTACCTTGATAAGAATTGAATTTGCAATTCCCATCTCGATTCCCTTTTCAAGACGTTTTGTATTGGTTACAAACAGATCATCCCCTACTATCTGTATTTTTTTGCCGCTCTTCTCGGTATGGATTTTCCATCCTTCCCAGTCATCTTCTGCCATACCGTCTTCCAGGGAAATTATAGGATATTTATCAATCCATTCATCCCAGTAACTTGCCATCTCTTCGGAGCTGAGTTCCCGTCCATCAGATTTTTTAAAGATATATTTCTTTTTTTCTGTATCATAGAATTCAGATGCAGCTGGATCCAGGGCAATAAAAACATCCTCACCCGCTTTGTATCCGGCTTTTTTGATCGCTTCGAGAATAACTTCACATGCTTCTTCATTGGATTTGAGATTTGGTGCAAACCCTCCTTCATCTCCAACAGAAGTACTGTATCCTTTTGCCTTAAGAATTCCTTTCAGAGTGTGGAATATTTCTGCTACCATTCTTACAGCTTCCCTGATAGAGGGAGCTCCTACAGGCATTACCATAAATTCCTGAAAATCAACGGAATTATCAGCATGGGAGCCGCCATTAAGAATATTTGCCATTGGTACCGGTAGTGTAGATGTATGGTAAGATCCCAGATATTTAAACAATGGTACTCCCAGATGATCTGCAGCGGCTCTGGCCACTGCCATGGAAACACCTAGTATCGCATTTGCGCCTAGCTTACTCTTGTTTTCAGTTCCGTCAAGTTCGATCATTGTTCGGTCAATATCTACCTGATCCAGGGAATCGAGACCTATAAGTTCTGCAGCAATAATATTGTTAACATTATCCACAGCATTTAATACACCTTTTCCCATAAAACGGTTAGTATCACCATCTCTGAGCTCTACAGCCTCATGGATTCCCGTAGATGCTCCTGACGGTACAGCTGCCCGTCCCATAGATCCATCTTCCAGAATAACATCAACCTCTACTGTTGGATTTCCTCTGGAATCCAGAATCTCCCGGGCTTCAATAAATTCTATAACACTCATACTATCTCTCCTTTGGTGCATAGGCGATAAGCCTATTGGTATTTACTACTTATCTATATTTTCAGGAACCTGCAAAACAATAATCCTGCAAGGTATCTGTTTAGAATATCGTATTTATAAATTAAACAGTCAAGTAGGGACTATAAAACTTGACCCTATGAATAGTAGTTAACTAAAATAGAATAAAGTATAGGAGATTGTATGGAAGATGGACTTTTATTTGAATTGACCGATGAAATTATAGATCTGATTATTTTTGGGATGGAGGATCAGGGAGAAGATTACTATGTCAACATACAAAATGGGATTGTAGGTTCCCGATCTTTTATTCTTAGGGATCAAAATGCAGCAAATATTGATTCCACTGCCATTCCCGTTCCCGAATGGCATCCTTCGGATGGGTTTCAGCTTATGGAGCGTTTTGTAGCTGCAATACATAATCCTGTGCATAAAGAAGCTTTGGTAGATATTCTTTCTGCAGGCAGAGGAGCTTTCAGGAATTTCAAAAGCTATGTAAAAGAATCAGAGATCCTGTCAAAACAATGGTATTCCCATAAAGATAAAATTATGCGGTCAAGGGTTGTTGAATGGTACAATACCAACTGTGATATTCTTAAATACAAGGATATAGAAGAAAATACTGATGAAACAGAGAATCTTATCCTGGATGATTTTGTTTTCAGGATAGATTATTCAGATCAGGAAGATCTTATTAAATGTAAAGCAGAAGTTTCTATCCGGGAAAATCTGGATAAGAGAGGGAAGGGTATTGCTGATTTTTTTATTAAAAGAAATATTCTTTTTTTGGAGAGCCCGGGAGTAGAAGCGCTGTCTGTTTATGCTGAAACGCTGGAGGGGGAGTATGCAGGGTCGATAACCGGAGGTAGTTTTTCTGATACTGATTCAGATACAAAACTGGGAGTTGTTCATTCTGTGTGGGTAGAGAAAAAATTCAGAGGAATGGGTCTCGCAAGACATCTGATTGATCAATTTCTGAAAGAAGCTGTAAACCGAAGTATCAAAACCGTACTTTTTGAACTTCCCGGAGGTAGTTCAGAACTAAAATCGACTCTGGAAGCAAGGGCAGCTTCATCAATTTTTACTACTATGGCAGTAAATATTATAAATCTGTGACTATTTTAACATTTATCTATATTTTAGTTGCAGGAGTTTACTTTATGGTTTAGACTGAAGGGCAATAAAATTCATAAAAGGAGATAGTATGAAAAAACTATTGATCACACTTCTTATGATCACAGTTGCATTTGCAGTTTTTGCAGGTGGTGGCAAAGAAGAAGCAGCTCCAACGGCAGATCCTGTTGTTTTCAGTTTTAACAATGGAACAGAGATTCAGTCCCTGGATCCAGGGAACATCGAAGGTGTCCCTGAACACAGAATCTACATGGCACTCTTTGAGGGTCTTGTAAGTTATGATCCTGCAACTCTTGATCCGATTCCAGGTCTGGCAAAAAGCTGGAGTGTTTCCGATGATGGTCTTACCTGGACTTTCAAACTTCGAAAAACAAACTGGTCAGATGGCACACCTATAACAGCACAGACAGTTGTCGACTCATGGCTCAGATTTCTAAGCCCTGAACTCGCCGCTGTATATGCATATCTTCCAGGCATGATCATAAAGGGTGCAGACGCATACAATTCCGGAAAGGGAAGTGCTGACGATGTTGGAATCAGAGCTCTTGATGACTATACCTTTCAGTTTGAGCTGACAGGACCCGCTCCCTATGCTCTTGGTATGCTGACTCATTATGCATTTGCAGTTGTTCCAATGCATGTTATTGAAAAGTATGGTGATAAATGGACAATGCCTGAGAATTTTGTAGGCAATGGCCCATATACTCTTACTTCATGGGATCCTCAGGAAAAAATCGTAATGGATAAAAATCCTGGTTACTGGGATGCGGATAATGTGAAAATTGATACAATAGTTGCCTATCCTATCGAAGATGAAAATACATCACTTAATATGTACAAACAGGGTGATCTCGACTGGGTTATGACAGTTCCGGATGCTCAGCTTGACTCAATGAAGCTCGATCCGACCTATGTAACAAATGCAACCTTTATCACCTACTACTATCAGTTTAATACAACGAAAGCACCTTATGACAATGCTGATGTTAGAAAAGCACTTTCTATGGCAATAGACAGACAGGAGCTCGTAGACAAGGTAACCAGGGGCGGTCAGTTTCCTGCTTACGGTCTAACTCCTCCTCTGGCAAATTATCCCAAGGTTGTAGCTTTTAAGGAAGATTTTGATGCCGCAAGAGCATTGCTTGCAAAAGCAGGTTTCCCGAATGGTGAAGGTTTTCCAAAGGCAACAATTCTTTACAATACTTCCGAAGGTCATAAAAAAATTGCTGAGTATGTTCAGCAGAAATGGAAAGAAGTTCTCAATATTGATGTGACAATTGAAAATCAGGAATGGGCAACTTATCTTGATAATAAGCAGAATCAGAATTTTGATATTGCAAGAGCTGGATGGCAGGGTGACTATGTAGATCCGAATACATTCTTAACAGATCTCCTCTACTCTACAGCAGGGAACAATGACGGCAGATATAATAATCCTAAGTATGATGCTCTTCTTGATAAAGCAGCTACCATGCCTGAAGGTAAAGCCAGATACGATGTTCTCCGTCAGGCTGAAGAGCTTGCCTTTAGTGAAGATATGGCTCTTATGCCTTTCTACTACTATTCGACAGCAAACTGGATTGATACAAATGTCTGGGGCGGATGGACTCCAACCATTCTTGATGTACATCCCTGGAAAGGTATGTTTAAAAAGTAATCGATCAATTTAAATTACCGGCTGCCTTGAATTTCAAGGCAGCTTTTTTTTGAAATCTTTTAGTTTTTTGGTATTGTTCATATATTTTATCTTGTTAAATGGATCCCGGTATAATACCATGCCCAATAAATTACAAGTTTCTTTAAATTTTTAATAGAGAGGTTTTTAATGTCTAAGTACATTTTCAGAAGAGCTCTGGGCCTGATACCCACCATGTTTATTATTGTAACAATCTGCTTCTTTTTTATCAGATTGGCTCCAGGCGGCCCATTTTCCAGTGAAAAGAAAATATCACCCCAAATTATGAAAAATATTGAAGCTAAGTATCATCTGGATGAACCCCTTGTAATTCAGTATGTCAGATACCTTGGGGATGTTATAAGAGGCGATCTTGGACCCTCTTATAAGTATAAGGATTATGATGTTAATTTTTATATTTCCAGGAGCCTGCCTAAATCGATTCTTCTTGGATCTCTGGCGTTGTTTTTTGCGGTTATAATGGGAATGGGAGCAGGGATGCTTTCGTCATTGAGGCAGAATACCTGGATTGATTATATGTCAATGTCAGTTGCAGTTGTGGGTATATCGGTGCCGCTCTTTGTTATAGGACCTGTATTGATGTATATTTTTGCAATGCAGCTCAATCTCCTGCCTGTTTCCGGATGGATAAGCGAAAGGGGCTATTCAGCTTTAATTCTCCCTGTATTTTCCCTCTCTCTCCCTTACTTTGCAACTATCGCCAGGCTCTCAAGGGCAAGCTTTCTGGAGGCTCTGCGGAGTGATTATGTCAGAACTGCTAAAGCCAAGGGATTAAAAACTTCGGTCATAATGTTTAAGCATGTCTTAAAAGGAGCATCTCTTCCTGTAGTAAGTTATCTGGGGCCGGCATTTTCCGGAATTATAACAGGATCCATAGTAATAGAACAGATCTTCAGAATTCCTGGACTTGGACGCCACTTCGTTCAGTCTGCATTTAACCGGGATTATACAATGATAATGGGTACTGTAATAGTTTATTCACTGTTTCTGGTTATTATGAACTTTGTCGTGGATGTCCTCTATGGTTATCTCGACCCTAGAATATCATATAAATAAGGGGAATGAAAAAAATGATTTTTATGAATAATAATCTGATTGGGTTGAACATTTTTTTTCATTCGGCGACAGAGACTTTTCCGAAGAATGAGGGAAAGTGCTCGAAAGCGATTAAGGAGCTGTAGATGTCAGATACAATAATTAAAAATAAGGATACAGTCCTTAATGAATTCGATCAGCCTGTTAAGGGTGTGAGCCTCATGCAGGATGCATGGAGACGTTTAAAAAAGAATAAGATGGCAATGTTCGGCCTTGTTACCTTGATTTTTTATACAATTATTTCACTCTCAGCACCACTTCTTCCCATCCATTCATACAAGCAGCAGGTATTGGGACATCAGTTCCTTAAACCCTCTCTGCGTCCTGCAGGGGAGCTGATGTATGAAAGGCAGGATAAACTGATTCGTGGAATGGCTGCAAAAGAGGGAAGAACAGAATTAAATGAAGCAGAAATAAAGAAACTTGCAGATCTCAAAGCCAGTATTACCACCGAGAAAAAAGTCCTCTTAAATGGTGAAGAGGTTCTTGTTCATGAGAGAGTTTATCCTCTTGGAACTGACTCTCTTGGAAGGGATCTCCTTGCCAGAATTATTTATGGAGGTCAGGTTTCCATTCTTATAGGTCTTCTCGGTGCTATAACTTCGGTATTAATAGGGGTTGTTCTAGGTGCTTTATCGGGTTATATCGGAGGAACCTTCGATTCTCTGATGATGCATTTTGTTGATATTATGTATTCCCTTCCCTATATGCTTCTTGTAATAATATTTATGGCAGTTTTCGGCAGAGCCATTCAAAACTTATTTTTTGCACTTGCCATAGTCAGCTGGCTTACCGTTGCAAGGGTTGTAAGAGGGCAGATTATCTCCCTAAAAAACTCCGAATATGTCGAGGCAGCAAGATCCAGTGGTGCAGGTACGGGAAGAATAGTTTTTCGCCACCTTATTCCCAATACTGCAGGGGTTATTATTGTTTATACAACCCTTAGAGTTCCTTCTTTTATAATGCTGGAAGCCTTTCTCTCATTTCTTGGACTTGGAGTTCAGGCTCCTTTTGCATCATGGGGAGTACTCATTCAGGATGGTGTATATGCCATGACAACCTATCCCTGGCTTCTCTGGTTCCCTGCTGCGGCAATGACACTGTTTCTGTTTTCAATGAACTTTCTTGGTGACGGCCTTAGGGATGCAATGGATCCGCAAAGTAAGAACAAACTATAATGGAGAAATCTGGAATGAATAATGATGTAATCCTTAAGGTAGATGGTTTAAAAACCTATTTTAATACAGATGATGGAATAGTTAAGGCAGTTGACGGTGTTTCTTTTGAACTGAAAAAGGGAGAGACTCTCGGGCTGGTAGGTGAGTCAGGATCAGGAAAGTCTGTATCCAACCTTTCGATAATGAAATTGATTCCTTCTCCTCCTGGAAAAATAATGGCGGGTACTGCAATTATTGATGGCAAGGAAGATATTTTTACTATGACCGAGGCTCAGATACGCGAGCTGCGGGGAAACAGAATTGCTATGATCTTTCAGGATCCCATGACCAGTTTAAATCCGTTCCTCAGGATTTCAACACAGATGATAGAAACACTGGTTCTCCATCAGAATATGAGTAAAAAAGAGGCTCTTGTAAAATCAATCGATATGCTTGAACTTGTTGGAATACC
Source organism: Spirochaetota bacterium (assembly GCA_024280415.1). Lineage (GTDB taxonomy): Bacteria > Spirochaetota > Spirochaetia > B11-G9 > B11-G9 > JAJRQE01. The sequence goes on from JAJRQE010000185.1 coordinate 35,652, forward strand.
TCATCCCGATAAACGTGTGCATGATTATCCTCACCAGTTTTCCGGAGGTATGCGACAGAGAGTTATGATTGCAATGGCTCTTAGCTGTGATCCTGAAATACTGATTGCAGATGAACCTACATCGGCTCTGGATGTTACAATACAGGCACAGATACTGGAATTGATACAATCTCTCTCAAAACGTCTTGGAACAGCAGTAATAATGATAACCCATGATCTGGATGTAGTCGCAGGTATGTGTGATACGGTAATTGTTATGTATGCCGGTCGTATAGTTGAGAAGGGTACTAATGACGAAATCTTTGATGATCCGAAACATCCCTATACCAGAGGATTGATTAAGTCGGTACCCCGTCTTGACCGACCCGCAGCAGGCCGTTTGTTTTCTATTGAAGGCCAGCCGCCGAATGTTATTGATCTTCCTGCCTGCTGTCCCTTTCATCCAAGATGCGGTGAAGTTATGGCTAAGTGTAAAAATATTACTCCAGGAGTTACAAAACTGGAAAACGGCAGAGAAGTAAGATGTTTTCTGTATGAAGGGGATAAATAGATGAGTGATAAAAATAAACTTCTTGAAGTAAAGAAACTGAAGATGCACTTTCCTATTACTTCCGGGGGGATTTTAAAGAGAAAAGTAGGTTTGATCCGGGCAGTAGACGGTATAGACTTTACAATTGAAGAAGGTGAGACTCTGGGACTGGTGGGAGAGTCGGGTTGTGGTAAGTCTACTACTGCACGATGTGTGGCACAACTGCACAGACCCACTTCCGGAGAGGTTATTTTAAGAGGCAATGACATAACAAAGACCGGAAAGACGGAGCTGCTAAAGGCAAGGATGGATATGCAGATGATCTTTCAGGATCCCTATGCATCTTTGAATCCCAGAATGACAGCAGGCTCAATAATTGCAGAACCTCTGCAGATCTATAAAAGCAGGGGGATGCTTGAAATTACAAAAGCAGAGATTATAGAAAAGATTGAGACATTAATGGAAAAGGTAGGATTGTCACATCATTTCCGCAACAGATATCCCCATGAGTTTTCCGGAGGACAGAGACAGAGAATTGGAGTTGCCAGGGCTCTTGCTCTTAATCCGAAACTGATACTGGCGGATGAACCTGTAAGTGCCCTGGATGTTTCCATTCAATCACAGATTCTGAACCTTCTCACAGATTTACGGGAAGAACTTAATTTGTCTTATCTCTTTATTGCCCATGACCTTGCTGTTATTCAGCATATAAGTGATCGGGTAGCAGTCATGTATCTGGGGAAAATTATGGAAGTTTCCAGATCCAAAGAGCTTTATAAAAATCCTCTCCACCCATATACGGTTGCCCTTCTTTCTGCAGTACCAATCCCTGATCCCAGAATTGAAAGGGAGAGACAACGAATTATCCTGACCGGAGACGTTCCTTCTCCGGATAAAGAGCGACATAACTGTTACTTTTATGACAGGTGTCCAAAAAGCTTTGGAAGGTGTAAAGAAGCTGTACCTGCTCTGGTGGATGTTGGATCCGGACAGCATGTTGCCTGTTTTCTTCATCATGATAAGGAAGCTGATAATAGTTAGTGGTTTGTAGTGGGGAGTAGAATTGGTTTATTTTTTGCTCCCCTCCCAATATACTGGATCTGTTTAATTTAAAGTTACTGATAATTCTATTCCGCAGTAGTCTGCAATTTTTTCTGCTTTGTTTTTTAGTTCTTCACTTTCAGTTCTCCCCTTTACTATTTCTATATCAAGAACTTCTCCTGAATTTAGAATAAGAGAAAATTTTATCATTGTTTTTCTTAATCTCTCCAGACCTTTTTCATTAGTTTTGTGGATTGTACCGGTAATAAGAAAGTTTTCTACATCTGTCATTTTGTAAGAGCTCTTTTTATTAAGAATTACTAAGCCAGCCTTGTACTCAATCTTATTCAGAGCTTTACTGAATATCCATTTTTCTTCATAAAGGGATCCCATTAAAGAGCCCAGGATCAGAATTGCCGGAAGCCACAACCTTGAATTTCCGGAAGATATAAAGAGACCAGCACCAAGCAGAAGAGCAATAAATAAAAATATTCCCCTAAACCAGACAGGCAATACCAGTTTTAGTGAGCTGTCTTTGGTTTTTTTTAGAATTAAATTCATACTGAACATTACAGATACTCCGGCTAATTCAATTTATTTCAATATATGAAATTGGGTTGCCTCTGCTGTCAGTTACTTTGTGTGGATTGTTGGGATCCCTAACTGTAACACCATCGGAAATAAAGGTGTAAAAGTGTTTTCCCGGGGACATGCGGAGTGATATTTCATAAGTTCCTGGGTCTCTTTCATCTTCTTTTAATTTCAGCATAAAAGGATCCCAGTTGTTAAAATTTCCGGAAAGATAAACATTTTTATTAGTCTTGTCTCTGAAAACGAATTTCACATTACCATTATCTTCAATTATAGGTGTTGAAGCAGTATCCATATAATTCTCAGGAATTTTAAGTTGAGATATTTTTATATTTTCAGGAGTATAGACTGAATAAGAGTTTTCGGGATCACTTATCCATACCCCGTCTACTATCAAGCGGTAGTTCAGGATTCTGGTTTTTTCCGGAATAGCTTTTACGAGGAAAAAAACATTATTTTCATTTTTCATAAAAGGAAATATTTGTTTATAACCATCAAGATCGAAAGCAATGGCTACTCGTCGAATATAATCATCTCTTTTAAAGTAGGTAAACAATATATGATTGTCAATAAACTGCGGAGCTTCAGCTTTTTCCAGTTCAGATACAGCTATATGTATACTGATACTGGTTCTGTCAAAAGAGAAGGCAGTCATCAGGGGGGTAAAAAGAATAATACCGGTAATGATTAATATTTTAAAAAGTTTGTCTGTCATAATATCTATATATTCGGTAAAATAATGGTGATCTTTAGAATCTGAAAAAACTCTCATAGATTTTGCTTTTATTCCGAAATTTATGAACAGGAAAAACTATGCCGACTCTAGATGATTTAAATGAAGTCAAGCAAACTCTACTCGAAATTGGGAATGAAACAGAGATCCTCGCTGCAAAGGGAGAGACTCCTGTAGATATTGGTCCTCCTGAGACTGGTTTATCAGATGATTTAAATGAACTCTTTGATGGTTTTACAGATGTTTCGGGTGAAGATCCGGATACTATAGCGGAAGATCCGGATGGTACAGGAATAGATGATTTTGAATTCGAGCTGGATGATGATGAACCTCTGTTTGATATGGATGGTTTTGATGCACCCGAGGATATTGGAATAGTCGCTGATGATCCCGAGACTGTTGAAGGGGAGCAGTTTGATGATGATTTGGGGTTTGACGATTTAGATACTGTAACTATGGATCCTGAAGAAGTTACGGTTCCTGATTCTGATGATAGTGATTTAAGTTTTGACGATTTAGATAACGTAACTATAGATCCTGAAGAAGATACGGTTCCTGATTTTGATGATGATGATTTGGGATTGGATGATTTAGATACCGTAACTATGGATCCTGAAGAGATCCCTGTTCCTGATTTTGATGATAGTAATTTGGAATTTGACGATTTAGATACTGAAACCCCTGATCTTGATGAGCTCACTGTACCACCTGTCGAAGGTGTCCCTGAGCTCCCTGTCGAAGGTGTCCCTGAGCTCCCTGTCGAAGGGGGATTTGAGGATCTTGTTGGTGGATCAGTTGAAGATATTAACATGGCAGAACCAGATCAGGAAGAGATCTCACTGGATTCAGATGGTGAATTTATGCTACCGGATGAAGAAGCTCTGGAAATTGGTGAAGATGATTTTAATCTGGATGAAAGTTTGGATTTTGATCTTTCCGGAGATGATTCAGATGATTTTTCAATATCTGAAGATGAGCCGGATTTGGATGTGGGAGATAATTCAGTCCCTGAGTCAGAAGAGGATGATAGTTCCCTTGATCTGGACGATTTTGATCTGGATGAGGAGCTTGAGATTGATGAGTTTAATCTTGGAGATCTTGGTCAGGATTTTGGTGTCCTGGAAAATGATATTGCAGAATCCGATGAGATGGATCTTTCATCTGATACCTCATCTGCAGATGAAACCGAACTGGAAGAGGATGACTTTGAACTGAGTGAGGAAGCATTTCAAAGGGTTAAAGCATCACTTCTTAACCTCCCTCTGAATTTAAAGTTAATTATTGAAGAACTGATAGGGGAGAAGGATCTGAAAGGTGCTCCTCTGGAAAAATTGCTCACTGCTCTGGCAGAGGGGAAGTCTGCCAAAGATATTGCAGTAATTACTGGTAAAATAACCGGA